>JAAYMJ010000258.1 GCA_012521455.1 Clostridiaceae bacterium | reverse complement strand
TAAAACCGCGCCGATAATTCTTTTTATGTCAAAGCCCTTATGTTTTTCAAACCTTTCGTCTTCAATGCTGATAAAGGCGTCTTTCATATATTTGGGGATTTTTTCAATGTCGACCCACACCCTGTTTTGGTCGTCATAGAGTTTTTCAAGTTCCTTGTATTCGCCTTCTTCGTTTTGGTAATACACGATGGAAGAAAGGTTCATCCTTAAATTGTCAACATTAATTTCGGTTGAGGTGGCAATAAAGCTTAGTATATAACCGGCAACAATCCCGGAAAAAGCCAATACTGCTATCAGGACGGTTATGAGGAACGTTTTGAAAAATACCTTCACAAACCTTTTCACATTTTGACCTCCTTTAGTCAGTGGTTAGATGCCAAAATCAAAATGTCAGTATATCGGAAATTTTGATTTTAAGCAGCTGTTAATTTTTAGCACACAAACATCCTTTTATCATTGTACACCAAAAGAATTAAAAAAGTATTACAAAGATTAATTTTGTGAATAAAAATGGAAAATTATGGGCATAATCCATGTAAAAAGTACATAAAAGGGCTTGTATTAAAAGGTCAGAAAGGATGGGTGGTTATTGAAAAATAAAAAAGTTTTGCTTTATATATCCTTTGTGCTGGTATTTTTGTTGTGCACTGTTTTCGGGTATTTTTTCGGCATAAGACAAGTGAAGGCGCCCCCTGTGGAAAGTTTGGGGGAAGATGAGGAAGTTATAAATGTGGCGGTGGCGGATATTACGCCAAGCCCCGTCCCCACCCGGGAGAGGGAAAAAGTGGGGTATTTAATCAGGGAGTATGAAAGGCATGTTGCCTTATTTGAGGTTTACAACGACAATTCCACGGTTTTGGTAAACTTAACCGAAACGCCCTCTGAAAGGTTAAGGCATGAAGATATTGAGCTTATAAAGAAGGGGATATTTATAAAAGATTACGAGGAAGCGCAAAAGACCTTGGAAAATTTCCTAAACTAAAACGGGCGTTGGAAGGAAGCACCTCCCCAAAAAAGCGCATCTATACGGATGCGCTTTTTTGGGGTTTTTTAAAGAGGGTTTACGCATTTGTGTTTGAAACGCGCGTTTTTATTGTAATTTTTAAAAGCAGGGGCTTAATAAAAGTTAATAATAAGTAAAGATTATAAGTTTAGCTGTTTTTAGGCGTGAATTTCCAAAAAATATGGCGCAGCGTTTGGCTGCGCCTGTTTTAGTTGTGGATATTGTATTAGTGGATTTTATTCTTTTTCGTCCTTTTCCTTGTCGGCGATATCCTTTACTTTTGTCAGGAAAATATCCGTAAGTTCCTTTGCGTATTCTTCCGTCACGCCTTCGGATATTACGCGGCAGACCGGCCTTTTGTTATCAGGAAGGATTAGTACCCAGCCTTTTTCGTTTTCAATCCTGACCCCTTCGGTGAGGTCGATTTTTTTACCGCGGTATTCGTCAATTATTTTTCTTATGACTTTACCTTTTGCGTCAAAAGAGCAGTCAACTTCCCCTTTGCTTAAGTGGAATTCCGGGATTTCATCCACAAGCTGGGAGAGTTTTAAATTGTTTTTCTTTAAAAAATCCATTATTTTAATTAGGGCTGACACTGCGTCATACCTGTATAGGAACTGGTCCCTTAACTCTTTTGACTCAACGCTGTGAAGAGCGCTGATAACTTCAAGGGGTGAGGCTTTGGTTCTCTTTAGCGCTGCCCCGTATTTTTGGGCAAGTATATCTATGGTTTTTGGGGCTGTGATTTCAAGGACAATGACCGCGCCCTTGTATGAGCGCATGGTGATTAGTGAAATTAGGGAAATGTATAAATCATCGGCAATAATCCTTCCTGTGTCATCCACAAGTATCATTTTTTCGCAGGAGGGGTCAAAAATCGCGCCGAAATCGTACTTTTGGGCGACCTCCTTGGCAAAGGCGCCAACTCTTGGGATGTCTGAAAAATCAATGGGGGTTTTAATGATTTTTACGTTGCATTTTAAGTCCGCCGCGGCGGATGAAATCAGCCTTTGTCCCCAGTCGGATGAGGTTTGAACAAGGAAATTAAAGCCGAAATCCCTGCTGTGGGTGGAATTTATTACTTCTTTTAAGTAATAGAGTTTGTACTCGTAATTGTCCTCAATTTCATGTATGTTTTCGCCCCTTGCCCTTGTGAATTCCTCCCGCATAAAAATGCTTTCAATTTTGCGCTCGGTTTCATAGTCCACGTTTGCGCCGAACCTGTCAAGGATGTCAATAAATACCCTGTCGGTATCGCCAACTTTTTGAATGGCAACGTGAACCCCGTAGTCGAGGGAATAAAACCTTATTCCCGAGCGGGTTATGGGTAGGGTTTGTTCACCCATGTCGGAGACCCTGACCCCTGATGACAAAAGCCCTGAAATCAGCGCGTTTTTAAGCATAATGGCGCATGGTGAGCCGTCGGAGGCCACTGCCACGTTTTTGTCGGAAAATACGGTACCCACCGCGCAGCCTAGGCGGGAGGCAAATTCGGGGGTTATGTCCACGTTGATTTCGCCTTCAATGCCCCGGTAGCCGAAAATGGTGTTTGTATGTTTTGTGCCCCAGATTAAATTGGAGCTTACGATACTTTTGTCCTCTACTTTTTTATAGGGCCAGATTTTAATTGAGGGTTTAATGATTACGTCCTGCCCGATTTCTGTGCCGCAGCCGATTACGGATTGTTCAAAGATTGAGGAATTTG
>JAAYMJ010000257.1 GCA_012521455.1 Clostridiaceae bacterium | reverse complement strand
GGCAGGAAGAAGCGACAATATATTAGTAAGGATTGTCAGCGCCCCGGGGATCTGGCTTCAGCATATTACAACGGCGGAACCCGATGAGGCGCAAATTGAAGTGGCAATCGCCTCAATGAAGGCGGTATTAACCGGAAACAAAGAAGACGATAAGTGGTAATGGGTATGGTTACTATTAAGAACGCTTTGGATGAGGGAATTAAGTTATTAAAGGAATACAAAGCCGGTACGGAAAGTATCGGCTTTGATAATTATGCCTTGGACGCGAATGTTTTGCTTTGCCACATTTTAAAAAAGGATAAGGCATATCTTATTGCCCACAGGGATGATGAAATCCCGCGGGATATTTACAATGAATTTTTAAGCCTGATAAAACGCAGGTGCGCAGGGGAGCCTGTGGCCTACATCATAAACAAAAAGGAGTTTTGGGATTTAACCTTCTATGTGGACAGCCGCGTCCTGATCCCCCGCCCCGATACGGAGGTTTTGGTGGAATATATTATTGATAACTACAAGGACAAAGCGGTAAAAATTTTGGATATCGGAACGGGAAGCGGCGCCATTGCCGTAACCTTAAAAAAGCACATTAAAAACGCCAGGGTTTTTGCCTTGGACGTGTCAGGCGAAGCGCTGGATGTGGCAAGAAAAAACGCGCGGTTATGCGGTGTTGAAATTACTTTTTTTCAATTGGATATTTTAAAAGAGGATTTGCCTGATACTTATGACATCATTGTTTCAAACCCGCCTTATATAGAAAGCCGAAATATCCCCCGCTTAATTCAAGATGTCAGGGATTTTGAGCCTGAAATCGCTCTGGATGGTGGGGAGGATGGCTTAAAATTTTACAGGCGGATTGTGGACGTTTCGCAAACACATTTAAAAGACGGCGGTCTTTTGGCCTTTGAAGTGGGTTTTAATCAGGCGGAGGCGGTTTTATCCTTAATGGAAGGTTTTTATGACAAAAAAACCCTCAAGGATCTTTCCGGAATTTCCAGGGTGGTTTTGGGCAAAAAATGCCCCAATCAGGGTAATTTTTGAATTCTCCGTTAATGAAAAAGTTTTTAAAAAAATGATTAATTTTATAATATTTTGAATTGTAAATTTTTTTATTAATAAAAAAATCAAAAAAATTTAAAAAAAAGGCAAATCATTTAAAAAATTGTCTTTAAAAAATCAAATTTCATGTTATAATGTTTTGATAGGGAGGGGAAAGAATGGAAAATAATAAATTAACAAAAAAGTATGGCTTACCCATGGCCATTGCAATGGTTATAGGTATCGTAATCGGCTCTGGGGTATTCTTTAAAGCCGAAGTTATACTTAACGCAACCGGCGGGAATATGCCCTTGGGTATTGCGGCCTGGATCATTGGCGGCTTGATTATGATGGCTTGTACCTGCGCCTTTTCAGTTATGGCGTCAAAGTACGAGTATGTAAACGGTATCGTGGACTACTCGGACGTTACCTGCGGCAAAACCTTTGGCTACTATGTGGGATGGTTTATGGCGACAATTTATTACCCCACACTGGCTTCCGTTTTAGCCTGGGTTAGCGCAAGGTATTTCTGCGTGCTTGTAGGCTATGACATTGTCGGGCCTGAATGCATGATTATTTCATCGCTCTTTTTAGTTTGCGCGATAGTGCTAAACGGTATCGCGCCGAAGATTTCTGAAAAAGTGCAGGTTTCAGCAACAGTTATTAAGTTAATTCCAATCCTTCTTATGGCAGTAATCGGGACAATTTACGGCTTGTCAACGGGGATGACCGTTGAAAACTTCACAAATGTGGTTATGGAAGCGGGAAAAGAACATCCCCTGTTCAGCGCGATTGTTTCAACCGCTTTTGCTTATGAAGGCTGGATTATCGCCACAAGCATTAACGCGGAATTAAAAGACGCGAAGCGCAATATGCCCTTGGCTTTGGTTATAGGCGGGCTTTCCATCATATTGATTTACACCCTTTACTACATAGGGGTAGCAGGCGTTGTTCCAAACGAAGTTATGATGGCAAGCGGCCAGGAAGGCGCAAAACTTGCGTATTCCACAATCTTTGGCCCAATCGGCGGGACAATACTATTTGTGTTTGTGGTAATCTCCTGCCTTGGCACCTTAAACGGGATAGTGGTTGGCGGCGTGCGTGGGTTTTATTCCGTTGCTGTCCGCAACAAAGGGCCAAAGCCCAATGTGTTAAAGCAGGTTGACAACGAAACCAATGTGCCGCAAAGCTCAGCTTTAATATTTATGCTTGTAAGCATGCTATGGCTTGT
>JAAYMJ010000256.1 GCA_012521455.1 Clostridiaceae bacterium | reverse complement strand
TGAAATAACAAGATTAAGTGTCCACGGAAAATTGGTTGTGTCGCACCCCGCATGGGGTGCGTGGATTGAAATTCAATTTTTTCAAGTATTAACTTTTTGGTAAATGTCGCACCCCGTATGGGGTGCATTATTTTTATAAAACAATGGGGCGTTTTTGTCGCATCCCGACAAAATTGGCCATTCATTTTTTGACATATTATTGTATTGTTGTTATAATATACATAAAAGCCCAAGCCCAGGCTTTGGTTTTTATGTATATTTTTTTATATCTCTTTTTTTGTATATCATGGTGTCACTTTTTTTCGGGGAGATGTTTTTATGAAAATCGCACGGTACCATAAGGAAAGCGGGCGGGAACAGCCGCTAAAAGAACACCTTGACAAGGTTGGCGGATACTGTTTTAAAAAGGCTGAAAAGATGGGGCTTTCCAATACGGCGTATTTAATCGGGATACTTCATGATATGGGAAAGTTAAGCGAAGAATTTCAAAACTATATGGAAAAACAAAAAAAAGGAACAGAAGAAGATTTGCCAAAGGTTGACCATGGGGTTTACGGGGCAAAGTACATATATTCAAAATATAAAGACAAAATTTATTCGAATAAAAATGATGAATTTATCAAAGACCTTGCGTCCCAGATTATGGCTTTTGCAATTTGTTACCACCACGGGGGGCTTGCTGACTGCATTGACAATTACGAAATACCCATATTAAAACGGATGGACAAATTAAGTGATGAAGAATTAAATATTGTTTCAAAAGAATTTGAAACTATGTACCCTGATATTGATTATTATTTCGAGAAATCCTGCGGGGAAATAAGAAAATTTTTTGAAGACTTTATAAAATTTGATAAAAGCAAAGATCACATCTGTTTTTATATTCATCTTCTGATTAAAACCTTATACAGTATCTTAATTGACTCAGACTGGTTAAACAGTTACGAATTTGAAGCCGGCACACCTTATGAGCCAGCCATTCCATTAGAAAAAAATTTGGACAAGTATATTAATAACTTAAAAGACAGGATTGAAAGCTTTAAAAATATTACCCCGGAAAATGACCTGCAAAAGATTGTCTTTGAAAAACGGCAGGAAATTGCTCGGGATTGCTTGAATTTTGCAAAATCAAAACCTGGTATATATACCTTAACCGTTCCCACAGGGGGCGGGAAAACATTATCAAGTTTTATTTTTGCCCTAAACCATGCAAAGGAAAACCATATGGAACGGATTTTTTATGTGGCGCCATATACCAGCATTATTGAGCAAAACGCAGAAGAAATCCGCAATAGCCTAAATTGCGGGGACTATCTTTTGGAATTCCATTCAAATGTTTTAAACGAAGAAATGGATGAAAAATCCAAGATTTTAAGTGAACGGTGGGATTATCATTTTATATTTACCACAATGGTTCAGTTTTTGGACACTTTTTACGCAAAACCCAATATGGATTTAAGGCGGCTTCAAAGTTTAGCCAATTCCATCATCATTTTTGATGAGGTGCAAACCGTTCCACTTCATTGTATATCCTTGTTTAACCTGGCGGTTAACTTTTTATGCTACTTTTTAAACTGCACCATAATTTTATGCACCGCAACCCAGCCGCTGTTAAATGAGGTGAAAAGGCCAATAATTCTTGGGAAAAATTGCGAAATTATAAAAAACGTAAGTGACGTTTTTGCAAAATTAAAAAGGGTTGAAGTTATTGATAAAACAAAGGATGGCGGCTTCAACGAAGAAGAAGTGCTTGATTTTTTAATTGAATTGCATAGCAAAAACCCTCAGGTTTTACTAATTGTAAACACAATTTCAGCCGCGGCTAAAATCTTTAATTTGGCAAAAGAAAATAAGTCTCTTGAAAGCAAGCTGTTTTATCTTAGTTCAAACCTTTGTTCTGAGCATAGGAAAAAAGTTTTGGATGAATTAAAGGCCGCTTTGGCAAATAACGAAAAAGTGATATGCATAAGCACCCAGGTGGTCGAGTGCGGCGTTGATATTAGCTTTAATTGCGTTGTACGGAGTCTTGCAGGAATTGATTCCATTGCCCAGGCCTCGGGCCGCTGCAACCGCCATGGCGAAGGGGACGTTTCAAACACTTATATTATAAACCTAAAAGATGAATTAGAGCACACAAGCAGTTTAGATCCCATACATTATGGGAAAATCAAAGCATTGCAGGTTTTAGATTTATACAAAAACGACCCTGAATTCTATGACAGCCTTTTGTCAAGCCAAACAATAAAAGAATACTTTAACAGGTTTTTAGTGGAAGAAAACATCAAGGATAAATTTGATTTTCCTGTAAAAAACAAAGACACCATCTTTGCTAATTTGTCCCGAAACGCCGCTTTAGTTAAGGCCTATGATAATTACCACAAAGATAAATACAGCTTAAAGTTTTGTTTTTTGTTTAAAACCGCAAGGGAGAATTTTTATGTCATAAAAGATAAAACAAAAACTTTGATTGTCCCATACGGGAAAGGTAAAGATATAATATCGGATTTGGTTTCTGACATGGATTTTTTAAAAAAGGCACAAAAATTAAAAGAGGCGCAAAAATATTCTGTGAATGTCTACGACAGCACATTTAATGCTTTGCAAAATAAGGGCGCAATTTATTCATCGAGCATTGAAGGGGTGTATATATTAAAGGAAGGTTTTTATTCAGAAAGCACCGGGGTAACTTTGGATGGAAACTTTGATTTTCTTAGTGTTTAGGAGGGATTTTTTATGAAAATGCGAAACAGCATAACCTTTAAAGTTTTCGGGGAGTATGCGCTGTTTACCGACCCCATTACAAAAATCGGCGGCGAAAAGTCAACGCTGATGATTCCTACTTATCAAGCCTTAAAAGGGATTTGTGAGTCTATTTACTGGAAGCCGTCAATTATCTGGTATGTGGACAAGGTTAAGGTTTTAAACAAAATCCAAACGGAAGCTAAAGGGATTAGGACGCTAAAGTATTCAAAAGATTCAAAAGGGCCGAATGACTTATCCGAATACCTCTATTTAAAAGACGCCTCATATATTGTTCAGTGCCATTTTGAGTTTAATTACAACCGTCCTGAATTATCCTGTGATTTTAACGAAAATAAACACTATTTTATCGCAAAGCGCTCATTAGAAAAGGGCGGGAGAAGGGACATTTTCCTGGGCGCAAGGGAATGCCAAGGCTATGTGGCGCCTTGCGGTTTTGACGATGAAGAAAGCTATTACAAAGGAATGGGTGAAATGGAGTTTGGGCTGATGTATCATTCTTTAAGTTACCCTGATGAAAACGGAAAAAACCTTCTAATCACAAAATTTTGGTACCCCAAAATGATAAACGGCGTGATTGAATTCTGCCGTCCCGATGATTGCCCGAAAGAAGTGGAAATCAGAAAAATGACGGCAAAAGTGTTTAATGATAACAATTTCTCCGGCACAAATGAAGCAGGATTGCTAGACGGCTTTAATGAAGAGGAGGTATCCTATGAGTTGGATAAGCTCTCTTTATGATACTTATGAAAATATTATAAAACAAGGAAGCGACGGCCTTTTGCCCATTTCCCACTCAACCCAAAATGCACATATTGAAGTTACGTTGAATGAAAATGCTGAACTAATTTATGCACAACTTGTGGATAAGAATAATTCAGTTACCTTGATCCCGGTAACTGAGTCCTCAGCAGGAAGAAGCAGCGGGATTGCCCCCCATGCCCTTTGCGATAAAATCCAGTATATCGCTAAGGATTACAAGGATTATGTGGGAGAAGATAACTCCGAATATTTTGAAAAATACATGAATCAGCTCAAAGAATGGTGTGAATCCGAATACGCTAATGAAAAAGCAAGGATAATTTATGAGTATTTGAAAAAAGGAACACTGGTAAAAGATTTAATTCAAAAAGGGGTGTTGGCAACTGGTGAAAACGGCAAACTTTTAGAAAAGTTTAATGCAAACTTTTCGCTTGCCCCCGGCGAACAGAAAGAGTCTTTTGTAAGGTTCAGGGTTGTAACGAAGAACTCTTCAGTGGACGCAGTTTGGCAGGACGATAAAGTGATAGAAGATTATATCAATTATTATATCTCAACAAAAAAAGATGTGGGTTTTTGCTATGCAAACGGAAATGTCGCCCCCTACTCTGACAACCACCCGGCAAAAATCAGACATAGCGGGGATAAGGCAAAACTAATATCCTCCAACGACACCTCAAACTTCACCTTTAAAGGCAGGTTTCATTCAGCAAAAGAAGCTGCAACTGTAAGTTATGAGGTTTCTCAAAAAGCTCACAATGCTCTAAAGTGGCTAATCCAAAACCAAGGGCAAAAAGTTGGGGATAAGGTGTTCGTGCTATGGGGTACGGAAAATGAAAAAACGCCCAACATTTTAGGGGACACTTTAGATGTGGTGGAAAGCTATTATGACGCATTTGATTTGTCAGAAGACAACAAGGATTTAACAAAAAAGAAACTGGCAGAACAATTTAACATGGCGCTTTTGGGATACAAAGCCCAAATCCGTCCTGATTCAAGGCTTGCCTTAATTGGATTGGATTCGGCAACCACAGGAAGAATGTCAATTATCTTTTATCGTGAATACCACGGGCTTGAAGGCCATGAGTTAATTGAAAATATTGAACATTGGCACAAAAGTACCGCATGGAACCACCGCTACAAGTATAAAGACAGAAAAGTTTTATCATTTTATGGCGCGCCATCCTTTGAAACAATTGCAACAACGGCTTATGGCACCGAACAAAACGGCATTATAAAGGCAGATAGCAAAATAATGTCAAATGAAGTAAAGAGGCTTTTGAATTGTGAAATAGACAGGCGAAGGATTCCAAGGGATATTGTTAAAATCCTCATTGAAAAAGCAAAACAGCCTCAGAATTATCAAGAAATCAACAATTGGTATAAAGTATTGACAGTGGCATGTTCAGTTTACCGGAAATACTTATATGATTATAAAAAGGAGGAATACTCTATGGAAATTAAAAAGACAAACAACTTAGCTTACAACTGTGGGCGTCTTTTGGCTGTCGCTGACGCAATTGAAACATGGGCATTAAAAGATAAGTCAGGCAGCGGGGATATCAGGACTACTAATGCAATTAGGTATTTCACCAGGTTTTCTATGTCACCTTGCTCAACGTGGGCTATTATAAACAATAAACTAGTTCCCTACAAGCAGTCTTTAGGCGCAAAAGGCACAAAACTTTATAAGCTTTTAGGCGAGATTTCAAGCTTGATTGACCCCGACGAATTTGAAAAAGCTTCAAATCTTGATGGCTGCATGGTTTTAGGATTTGACGCCCAAAGGCAGGCACTTTATGAAAAGAAAACTGATGAAGATGAAAATATTAATGAGGAGGAATGATTTATGTTACTACAAAACAAAATTGATTTTAAAGCTATCATCACTGTAGAAAACGCAAACCCCAACGGGGACCCCTTAAACAGCAATATGCCAAGAACGACAATTGACGGATACGGCGAAATTTCTGATGTGTGCATTAAAAGAAAAATCAGAAACCGCTTACTTGATATGGGGGAAAATATTTTCATCCAATCCGACGACAAAAATGTTGACGGGTATTCAAGCCTTAGGGAAAGGGCTGACAGCAACCCAAAATTAAGGGAAGAATTGAACAAAGGCAAAAATGCGGACAAAGATGTCTTTGCTAAAATCGCATGTTCAGAGTGGATTGATGTAAGGAGTTTCGGACAAGTTTTTGCATTTAAAGGTTCCGAATTATCCCTTGGAATACGCGGCCCTGTATCCGTTCACCCTGCCTTTAGCGTTGACCCCGTTGATGTTTCAAGCCTTCAAATTACAAAAAGTGTAAACAGTGAATCAGGCGCAAGCGGAAAGTCCTCAGACACCATGGGTATGAAACACAGAATAGATTTTGGGGTTTACATATTAAAAGGAAGCATTAATGTACAGCTTGCTGAAAAGACGGGCTTTAGTGTGGAAGATGCGGAAAAAATTAAAGAGGCATTAAAAACCCTTTTTGTAAATGACGCGTCCTCCGCAAGGCCTGAAGGCAGCATGAATATTTACAAACTTTACTGGTGGACCCACAATAATAAAACCGGACAATATAACACAAAAAAAGTTCATGACAGCATTATTGTGGCAAAAAAAGAGGGCATTGTTACACCTAAGAGCATTGACGATTATGATATTATTGAAAACAGGCTTGATTGTTTAAAACTGGATATTTATGAGTGCGTATAAAGAAGAAGAATATCTAATGCTGTCAGGCATTCAGCATTTTGCCTTTTGCAAAAGGCAGTGGGCTTTAATACAGATTGAGAATGTTTGGCAGGAAAATTATCATACTGCCATCGGTAATATTCTTCACGAAAGAGTTCACGACAGCACCAATTTTGAAAAACGCGGAAATATCATAATTTCCCGGGGCATGCCCATTTTTTCCGCTTCCCTTGGAATACGGGGGGAATGTGATGTTGTGGAATTTGTAAAGGATAGCGGGGGCGTTAAAATCCATGGCAGGGATGGAAAGTACGTCCCCTATCCCGTTGAGTATAAGAAAGGTTCACCTAAAAAAAATGAAGTTGATATTCTTCAGCTTGCGGCACAAGTAATGTGCCTTGAAGAAATGTTTTTGACAAATATCCCTTACGGCTATTTGTATTACGGGCAAACCCGCCACAGGGAAAAAATTGAAATAACAAAAGAGATAAGGGAAAAAGTCAGCGCAATGTTTTGTGAAATGCACATGCTTTTTAAAAGAGGCCATACCCCGAAAGTCAACCCCTCAAAAAGCTGCAACTCATGTTCGCTGGTTAATCTTTGTTTGCCGGTGCTTTGCAAAAACAAATCCGCAAAAGACTACATTGAAAACATGCTAAATGAGGAGTAGGTATGAAAAAGCTCTTAAATACCCTTTATATAACCTCCCCTGGAAGGTATTTGTCACTGGATGGTGAAAATGTAGTTGTTCTAGAAGGGGACGAGGCTTTGGCCAGGTTTCCAATGCACAACATCGAAAGCATTGTAACTTTCGGCTACACAGGTGCAAGCCCTGCTTTAATGGGGGAGTGCGCACGGCGGAATATTTCATTATGCTTTTTAACCCAAAGCGGGCGCTTTTTGGCACGGATAGCAGGTGAAATTTGCGGAAATGTTTTGTTGAGAAAAGAACAGTACAGAATGTCGGATAATTCTAACGAAAGCGTAAAGATAGCCAAAAACTTTTTGATTGGTAAAATATTCAATGCAAAATGGGTACTTGAAAGAGCAATAAGGGATTACCCTTTAATAATTGATACTGAAAAACTAAAGG
>JAAYMJ010000255.1 GCA_012521455.1 Clostridiaceae bacterium | reverse complement strand
CTTATGGTCATAAAGGTAAGAGGGGTTACAAATTCCTGTGCGGATTTAGTCATAATAACTCTTATTTCCGCGCCAAGTTTTTTCAGCCTGCTTACAACGTCAACAACTTTGTAAGCGGCAATTCCCCCGCACACGCCCACTGCAATTTTCTTACCTTTTAACATATTTACCTCCGTTAACTCATAAACACTTCGTTTATAAATTCCACATTTCTTTCAATGCGGCATTTTTCAGCCTCAATTATGGCTTCAAACCTTTCTACGGCTTTTTCTATTTCATCATTTAGTATGATATAGTTATATTTTTTTACATGGCCGATTTCAAAGGCGGCGGTGTTAAGCCTTTGGTTGATTATTTCAATCGGTTCGGTGTTGCGGTTTATAAGCCTTTCTTTTAACTCCTTCATTGAAGGCGGGAGCACAAAGATAAAAACAGCCTCAGGGTGTTCCGCCCTCACTTTCATGGCGCCCTGAACTTCAATTTCCAATATCACGTCAATGCCTTGGGAAAGTTTTTCATAAACCTTGTCTTTTGGGGTGCCGTAGTAGTTCCCGCAAAAGAACGCGTGTTCTAAAAAGCCGTTGTTTTTGATTTTTTCCAAAAACTCTTCCTCACTTAAAAAATAGTAATTCACGCCGTCCACTTCCCCGGGCCGGGGCTTTCTGGTGGTGGCGGAAATGGAGAGGAACAAATCTTTTCTCTTTTCAATCAACGCCTTGCATATAGTGCCTTTTCCCGCGCCTGAGGGGCCCGACACAACAAAAAGTATCCCTTTATTCTTCATTTGCCGCTTCATCCTCCGTTGTGTCGCTGTTTAGCCTTCCCGCAATGGTCTCAGGCTGGATTGCGGACAAAATTATGTGACCGCTGTCCATAACTACAAGCGCCCGCTTCTTCCTTCCATATGTAGCGTCAACAAGCATTCCTTTTTCCCTGGCTTCCTGCACCAGCCTTTTCATTGGCGCGGACTCCGGGGATACAACCGCAATTACCCTGTGGCTTGATATAATATTTCCAAATCCTATGTTTATCAGCTTCATCTAAAACTACCCTTCCATTACTCAACATTTTGTACTTGTTCCCTTAATTTTTCAATTTCAGCTTTCACGTCAACCACCAGATTTATGGTGTATAAATCGCTGACTTTTGAACCTATGGTGTTGATTTCCCTGTTTAGCTCCTGGATTATAAAGTCAAGTTTGCGCCCAACACCTGTTCCTTCGGAAATAAGGTTTCTAATTTGGTTTATGTGGCTGTAAAGCCTTACAATTTCCTCATTTACGTTAATCCTGTCGGCAAAAATCGCCGCCTCGTTTAAAAGCCTCGCCTCATCAACAGGCACGCCGTCAAGAATTTCCCTAATCCTTAAGGTGAGTTTATCTTTATACTCCGCCACAATCCGGGGCGACCTTTCCTCAATTTTTCTCACCAGATTTTCCATGGAATTTAATTTTTCTTCCATATCCTTCTTTAAGTTTTGGCCCTCAATGGTGCGCATTTTAATAAATTCGTCAACCGCGCCTTTTAATGTTTCCAAAACCTCGCGCGTCACTTTTTCCTTGTCCTCTTCCTCTTTTTCTATGGTAAAAATATCGGAAAAAGAACTGATGGTCCCGGTAGTTATGTCATTGATAAGGCCAAATTTGTCAGATAAGGCATATAGCGCGTCTAAATAGCCTTTTGCAAGTTCATCGTTTAATGTGACTTTCACGTTGTCATCCGCAAGTTTATCTATTTGAACATACACATCGATTTTTCCGCGAAGGATACTTGATGACACTTCTTTTTTTATTGCCTCTTCTAAAAATAAATAAATCCTGGGAAGCTTTATGGTAATGTCCTGGTACCTGTGGTTTACGCCTTTTATTTCCACAGTGATTTTTTTGTCGGGAAATTCCTTGATACACGAGCCAAACCCTGTCATTGATTTTAGCATATTTATCCTCCAAAAAAAGATGGGCTTTTGTTAAAAATTATTCCCTTTTTTTAAGTGTTAATATGTATTTTCTCATACTTATTGTACCAATATAATAAGAAAAGTCAAACATTTTTTGAATGCTTGCTGCCTTGATTTATGAAAAAAATATAAAATGCGCCAAAAAACGGGTGGTTTAGCGTAAAAAGTATATTATGACGGAAATTAAATCAAAAAAACCAAAAAAGAGCAGTTAGAAACCGCTCTTTTTTGGCTGTGTGGGGGTTAGCAAGAGTGAAGTTTTACGCTTTTGCAATTTTTCCGCAGGCAAGCCTTCTTCCGCTGTTTCCTGAAGGCTCGGTCCTGTAATCGTCAGGTGATTCATGGATAATCACGGTTTTGCCAATTATGTCATAGGGTGTGAATTTATCAGTGTAAAATGAAAGTTTGAAATTCCCCCCGTTTGAAAACAGCACGGGCAAATCCCCCGCGTGCATCCCGTGGGGCTGCTTATAGGGGTTATAATGCCCGCCCGCCCTCTGAAACGGATCCTGGGGGTTTCCAATTTCACAGGTTCCCCCTTCATGTATATGAAATCCGAAAGGCCCAATAAACTTCCCGTCTTTTCTCGTAACTTCCGGAAGCCCTTTTATGTCCACTGTTATCCATGTTCCGCCATTTATTTCGTCAAAGTATACGACTCCCGTCAAATTCGGCGCCAAGGGTCCGCCTTTGATATACGCTTTTGAGCGCATTTTTCTTTGCATATTCTATCCCCTTTTTTAAAGTTTTATAAAAAAACTTTTTATTTGGCTTTTGTTTCCTACATTAATATATTATGTAAACTTTAAAAAACTGTGTTTGATAAAGCACAATTTTTTAAAGTTAAAGATTATTGCGGTAATAATTGGGTTATATTAATGATAGAAAACAAGGCGGGATTGTATTTTTATTTTTAGTTTGACATAACCTATTTTGTACTGATATAATGTATTGGGATTAGGTGAACGGATAAATTTTCATATGGAGGTAAAAAAGTGTCGAAAAAGCAAAAACTGAAGATTATTCCTCTCGGCGGCGTGAATGAGATCGGAAAAAACCTGACCGTCTTCGAGTATGGGAATGAAATCGTGGTAGTTGACTGTGGAATGACCTTCCCCGATGAGGATATGCTTGGGGTAGACCTTGTAATACCCGATGTTTCGTATTTGGTAAAAAACAAGGAAAAGGTTTTAGGAATTGTTCTAACCCACGGTCATGAGGATCATATCGGGGCGCTGCCCTTTGTTTTAAGAAGCTTAAACGTTCCAATCTACGGCACAAGGCTTACGCTTGGCTTGGTGGAACAAAAACTAAAAGAGCACGGAATTTTATCAATTTCAAATTTAAACCGTGTGCGCGCGGGAGAGGTTCTGAAGCTGGGAAACCACTTTAAATTGGAGTTTATAAGGGTAAACCACAGCATTTCAGACGCGGTGAGCATCGCAATCACCACCCCGGTTGGTACTGTTATTCATACCGGCGACTTTAAAATAGACTGCACCCCGATTGAGGGGGATATGATTGATTTGGCCCGTTTCGGGGAACTTGGAAAGAAGGGTGTGTTGGCGCTTCTTTCCGACAGCACCAACGTGGAACGCCCCGGCGTAACCATGAGCGAAAGAACCGTCGGCGAAAAATTCGAAGAAATTTTCAAATCCACAAAATCGAGGATTTTTGTCGCGACTTTCGCTTCAAACGTGGACAGGCTTCAGCAAATTATAAACTCAGCTTATAACAACAAAAGGAAGGTTGCAATCTCTGGAAGAAGCATGTTAAACATTGTGGAGGTCGCAACGCAGCTGGGTTATATGACTATCCCAAACGGGACGCTAATCAGCATTGAGGATATTAAAAAGTACCAACCCCACCAATTGGTGATTATCACCACAGGAAGCCAAGGGGAGCCAATGAGCGCTCTAACCCGCATGGCGTATTCGGACCACAAAAAAGTTGAGATAACCAAGGGGGACTTAGTTATTATATCTGCAAGCCCTATTCCCGGAAATGAAAAATTTATCTCCAAGGTTATCAACGAACTTTACCGAAAAGGCGCCGACGTCATCCATGAGGCTTTAACCGAAATCCACGTTTCAGGACATGCCCGCAGGGAAGAATTAAAACTCATTTTAGGGCTAGTGAAACCCCAATACTTTATCCCTGTTCACGGCGAATACCGCCATCTTGTCCACCACGCAAAACTTGGTGAGCAAATGGGGGTTAAAAAAGAAAACATTTTCGTTTTGTCTTTAGGCGATGTTTTGGAATTAAACAAAGATGAGGCAAAGGTAACAAGAAACGTGCCTGCGGGAAAAGTTTTGGTAGACGGCTACGGAGTTGGGGACGTTGGAAACATAGTGCTAAGGGACAGAAAGCACTTGGCGCAGGACGGGCTGATTGTCGTGGTTGTGACCATATCCAGCAAAAACGGGGATGTGCTCTCAGGCCCGGACATTATTTCAAGGGGCTTTGTATATGTGAGGGAATCCGAAGAACTGATGGACGAATTAAAGACCATTGTGGTAAAAACCCTGGACGCGAGAAAGCCCGGCTCCGACTGGTCCACCCTTAAAAACGCGGTTAAAAACGATTTGGGCGACTACATTTACTCAAGAACAAAACGAAAGCCCATGATTTTGCCGGTTATAATGGAAGTATAAAAAAATAATAACACCCCAACCAAAAAGGGTGTTAATAAAAAAATCCGCCTTGCGCGGATTTTTTTATTAGTGTATAACTCCTGAGTCCTTTAGCATATTTGTAAACTTTTCAAAGGAATTATTCGCGTACCTTTTCCCGATAAGACCTACCGCCAAAAAAGATACGCCAAATAAAAACAGGATAAAAATATCAAGCACCAAACCTTGGTAATTAATCCCCCCCACAGCTTCCCGCATTCCGTTTATGGCATAGGTAAAGGGAAGGAATTTGTAAATTTTTTGGAAAAATTCGGGAGTGCACTGGATGGGAAATGTCCCGCCTGAGGCCGCAATCTGGAACACCAAAAAAATTACGCCGATTGCTTTACCCACGTTATTTAACAGCGAAACAAGCGTGTATAAAATTGTCAAAAAAACTACGCTGTAAAAAACCGCAAGGCAGACAAACAAAGCAGGATGGGCCATTTCAACCCTGAGGATAAAAACATCCCCCAAAGATACCAAAAGCCCTTGTGTTACTGCGATATTTAGCAAAAATAAGTACTTCCCTATAAATTCCTGATTTGGGGTAAAGGGAAAACCCGCGTTGTGGGCTTTGGTTGAAAAAAGCGCAAAAATCAAAAGCCCCCCAACCCAAATGCTCAATGTGGTGTAAAACGGTGTCAACCCTGCCCCGTAGTTTTTTACGGCGTAAAGTTTTGTGGTGGAAAGTTCCACAGGGGATGAGAAAAAGTCCCCCTCAACCGCACCGTTATATTTTAAAAACCCCGCGATTTCCCTGATGTCCATTTGGTTTGTAAGTTCCCTGACTTTTCCTGCGATTTCGTCTAGGGAGCCGGAATATGTATCAAAGCTGGCTAAGTATTTTTTAAGCTCCTCTT
>JAAYMJ010000254.1 GCA_012521455.1 Clostridiaceae bacterium | reverse complement strand
CTAAACGCTACATTGGAAGGCACCACCACTTCCTTTGTGGGGGAACTTGCGAATTTTTTGGTGGGAAGCGCCTATGTGGGAAGCGCCTCACTTATTTATAAAATGTTTAAAACCAAAAAAAGCGCAATAATCTCGCTTTTGCTTGGCACCATAATTGCCACGATTTTTGCGGCCTTTGCAAACTACTTCCTGCTATTGCCTTTTTTCAAAATGCCGCAGGAGGCAAGGTTTCCCACTATCATAAACGGGATTATCCCCTTTAACTTAATAAAATATTTCATCGTATCAATCATAATCTTTTTAACCTACAAAAAATTAAGCCCGTATTTGAAAAAATAACTACATAAGAAAACCATAAAAATGTTGATATTTTAAAATTACTCCGCTATAATTTAACCGTAGCATAAACCATATTTCACATCTCCTATATAATGATAGCAGGAGGTGTAAAATATGGAATACAGGCACATACTAAAAACAATAGACGACGGTTTGAAGGAAGTGGAAAAATATATAGATTATCTTCAGGCAAAGTTATTGTTAAAAAGAATAAAGAGAAAGAAATCAAAAACGGAGGCATGTATTAATGAAATACGAAAAGAAAAATGGCTGGACAAAGGTCAGTGAGGAGGAAAAAAAGGATATATTCAAGTTTTGTGAAGGCTACAAATCCTTTTTAAATAAAGGCAAAACAGAACGCGAATGTATCAATTACGCCATTATAAAAGCGGAAGCAAACGGTTTTAAAAACTTAAACGACGTAAATATCCTAAAGCCCGGGGATAAGGTATACGCGGTAAACAAAAACAAGTCCATCCTTTTGGCGGTTATCGGCAAAAAGAGCATGGCCGAAGGGGTGCATATGGTAGGCGCCCATGTGGACTGCCCGAGGATTGACCTAAAGCAAAACCCCCTTTATGAGGACGGGGAAGTGGCGTATTTTAAAACCCACTACTACGGCGGGATTAAAAAATACCAATGGAACGCAATCCCTCTTGCGCTACACGGCGTAATCTGCAAATCCGACGGCACACAAATCGGCATTGCAATCGGCGATGAAGGCGACGACGTTACCTTTACAATCACCGACCTTCTTCCCCATTTAGGCGGGGAACAGATGAACAAACCCGCCCACAGCTTTATTGAAGGGGAAAATTTAAACATTGTGGTAGGAAGCATTCCCTTAAAAGATGAGGAAAAAGAGCCGATAAAAACCGCAATCTTAAAACTACTTAACCAAAAATACGGCATTGTGGAAGAAGATTTCGTAAGCGCCGAAATTGAAGTGGTGCCGGCTTTCAAAGCTAAAGACGTGGGCTTCGACCGCGGCCTTATCGGGGCGTATGGGCAGGACGACAGGGTTTGCGCTTACACCGCCCTTGAGGCAATCCTAAACGTAAAAAGCCCGGAACACACCGCCGTCTGCTATTTAGTCGACAAGGAAGAAGTGGGCAGCATGGGGAATACCGGCGCGAAATCCCACTTTTATGAGGACACCATCGCCGAAATGATTGCAAAAAGCGAGGACTACTCCGACTTATTGGTAAGGCGCTGCATGCAAAATTCAAAGTGTCT
>JAAYMJ010000253.1 GCA_012521455.1 Clostridiaceae bacterium | reverse complement strand
GTTATAATCTTACCTGACGGGCGCATTATGGTATGGTATTCAAAGCATACCAATGAGCCGTATATGTATTACCGCGTAAGCAAGTACCCGGAAGATATATCAAAATGGCATGATATTAAGTATTACTATTGCGAAAGCAACTTTGGGTCTTCGAAAAAGACATATAACGCAACGTACCCTGCGCCCTTTATTGTGGACGAAAACGGGCAAGATGTGATTTATCTTTTCTGGAGGGGCGTAAACTGGCAGCCCACATTGGCAAAATTCAGCATTCCCGATGAAAACGGCGAATGCAGGGTTTTAATGGACCAGACACAAATCCTGAACGCTTCCGTTTCAAGCAAGGACGACGGCGGCGCGGGAAATTCCGGTTTGAGGCCTTATGCTAAATACCATTATGAATATGAAACCGGTAAAATACACATAACCTTTACCTATACACATCCTGACAATGTTACAGGGGATAATTCCATAGGCAGGAAGAACCCGATTTATTATATGTACTTTAACGTTGCCGACCAAAAATTCTACTCACCCCTTGGAAACGCTATAATGAGCCTGCCGAGGGGAAACGCGACAAATATTTCTGACACCTATAACGGCAGTGTTAAAGTCGGGAACAGGTGGGGCGTTATTGTTCAAAACGCAATTTCGGTGTTTAAAACCATGCTTGTGTTTAACCCCGACAACAATACGCAGCGCCGCGGCTGGACATGGGATATTATGACCAATGAAAAGGGCGAGCCATGCATATTGTATGTTGATATTACCGACAACGCGCCCGACGCAAACGGGAACCCGCCTTCAAGGTACTTTGATGTTGCTGACGCTGACAGGTCGCACCACTACTACTTCTACGCAAGGTTTGACAACGAAAAGAAAGACTGGGTAACCACTTTCTTGACATACGGCGGGAAATGGTTCCATGAAAACGCGGTGCTTGAAAGATGTTATTCAGGGGGACTTTCTTTTGACCATAACTATAAAAACGCAAATGTAATATATTTGGCAATCCCCACAATGGGTGAGTATGGCAATATCTTTGAAATCTACCGCTGGGAAAGCGATGATTATGGCGCAACATGGAAGTATAAAGAGCCAATCACACAGAATTCAAAGATTAATAACTCCCGCCCGAACGCGATTTACAATTACAAGCAAAATGAGGACGGCACCCATGGCCCCAGGATTTTGTGGATGAGGGGCTAATACAGGTACTGGACAAATTATCTGTATAAGACAGGGATAATGACCGACTTTAGCGGGATTATGCCGCAGGACGACCCCGAAATGAAAGCGGACGTGTTCTTGTATACCCTAGACGGGGAAGAAGAAGTAAGGCGGCTGACTGAAGACCTTGTTGAAAAGGGATTGAAAGCCCAGTTTAACATTACAAATATCTCCATTGGGGACGGGGATGTCTTAATTTCCCTAGCCCACTATGACAAAGATAATAAGCTTAAGAAGGTTGTAACCGACAGGGTATTTGTTCCAAACAGGAGTATCCCGCAAATTCCCGTAATCGGCGCGCCCAAAGGCGTGGAAGAAGGCACGCTTTCTACCATGGGCACTGATGAAGTGAAGGCGTTTTTGGAATATACTCCTGAGGAAATTAGCGAAGGGGACAAAATTAAGCTGATTGCGGTAAGCTTTGGCAATCACAAGATTAAGCCCATAAATTCCATACCTTTTGAAGTTTCGACAAATGGGGATAAGTATATTTACAGGGATACCTTCAGCTACGACTCCCATATTGTGTTGGAAGAAGGGGTGGACTACAACGGCTGGGTTGCGACATTGAATAAGCCGGCAAACAACGAGTTTGTTCCGTCCTTCGGGCCGAAAAACTATGTGGCGTTTACCCGCAACCCCTTTGGCAATACAGGGCTTCATATTTATCACGGGGTTACATCAAAAACTACAGGAAACCCTGACGGGGTAGGGGGATTGCTTGTATCCCATGCGCTTCCTGAAATTGATGAGGATTATGTAATCAGGTTTAACGTGCGCTGGATTAATGAGCTTGACTGGTGGAACACAAAATACAACGGTTTCAGTCTTGGTCATGGAATACCTGAAGGCCACAGCGACTTTAGCAAAAACCCCTCCGCATGGCAGATGAGATATATCGGTCAGGAAAACGGAACAAACGGAAGGCGTGGATATTATATTTCCTATGACACCACGGATTTCTTCCAAGGGCAGGAAAACAAGCGTATTGAATATGTGGAAGGGATTTACGGCAATAAGTCCGACAAACTCATGGAAGGGGCGCTAATTGAGGTAAAACTTGTAGTGCGTCCCAAGGATAAGATTATAGAATGCTACATGGACGATGGTTACAGGACAGGCAGCTGGGTTCAAAGCTATAACATGTATGACTCAAAAGGAAACTTTGTAACCGACTGGTCGGATATTAAGATTAACACCATAACATTTAACAGCGGCATAGGCTATACATCACAGCTTTATATTGACGACTTTAGGGTGTACTTATTAGAAGATGAAACAAAATAGCAAAAAGGCTGTACCGCAAGGTACAGCCTTTTTTGTGTATGGCGGAAACTGCGGGGTTGCCGCGGCAACTAGGTTAAGTTACAATCTTTGATAATGATAATAAGTCTAATTTGGGGACGGTTTTATTAGACGGGTATTATGACATAACCTAGGCATTAGGGCTTACAGAAAAAAAGAGGCCTTTTTTGAAAAACCCAATAGGCGTATGGGTGATAAAATTTGAGGAAGGATACAGTTTTGATTTTTATATTTCAAGAATTGATGTAAAAATAAGTATTATAAGCCGGAAAAAGATTATGGAATGAAAGTCGATTTGTGTCCAGTGGTGATAGCGGGGAAGGGGGGACTTTGGTTATTTTGCCCGCTTTAGCTTATTATATATTTTTCGTTCGGGTTTAAAATGAGAGATAGTATCCCAAAAACCTTGGAATGCGTTTCATGCGATAAGCGGAATGGTTTTATATTAAAAAAACGGTAAAGCTTTTGCTTTACCGTTTTTTTTATTTTAGCTTGAGAAATTTTTTAAGATTGACAAAAAGGCATTTATTAAGGCTTCGCCATAGTAGATTTCAGGTACATAAATGGTTAGGACCACGGTGTAATCAGCATTTGAAATTGCAAAGGTGGCATTGTAGTAATAAACATCTTCAATTGCTATTTTTACAATGAAGCTGTAACCGCTGTAATCGCCGATTTTTTCCTGTTCTACATCTTGAATTACTTTAACAAAGCCGGGGTCATCTTTTATATCTTTTAATATATCGCTAAAAGTCGACCTGATTTCATTGGGTTGGAAATCTTTCCTGTCGTAAACGAACAAGCTGCCATAGCTTGCAAATTTTTGGAAATCGAAATTTACCTCATCAAAGCTTGAGTAGGTAATTGTAAACGCGGAGGGGTATTTTGTTTCCCATTTGCTTGAGGTGTATTTGCTCAAAACTGTTAAATCCTCTTGGGAGCTTAATAGAATTCCGATTTCTTCCTTATCTAGAGGCTCAACTTTTAAAGTTTCGAGGAAGTTTTCGAAGAATTCCCCGGATTTTTCATTGTTTGACATGGTTAAATGAATTTCGTAAGCATAGCTTCCTTCATAGAATTTTATAACATAAACTGAAACTTTGTCCTTTGGCCCGATTTCAAAATCAAAGGTGTAATATGAGTAAGTTTTATTGTTCTTTATGATGTTTTTAAGGCCTGATAAGTTTATTGTGTTTGTGTTGTAATAGGTTATATCCTTGTAATATGAATCGGTTACCCAGCCTGATTCCGTTGAGAAGGTTGGGGTTGTAATTATAATGCTTATTGATGAATTAGCGTATCCTTTATTATATTGTCTTAGAATAATTTCATTTTCTTTTCCCATGGAACTGTCGGTTACTAATAACCAATCCGCGGGAGCTTTAAAGCTGATTTTGTATTTTTCGTCTTTAAATTCCCTGTAGCCGTCAACCACGTTTGACAAATCGTAGGTGTTTTGGACATCGTTATATGTAAGGTTAAAGGTTTCTGATGTGTTTAAGATGTTATCGCGCAATTTTTTTTCCGTTGCCACGGGGATTAATGAGTCAATTTCATAAATGAGGTCGTTTTTCAAGTAAATTCTTTCGTCGGTTAAAAACTGCTGGTCGCGGTATTGGACGTGGGCATATTTTGCGCCGTTTTTATCAGTTTTTACTTCTGCCACCGTCAAGGTTTTTCCTTCTATGTTTTTCTTTATTTTTTCAACAATTGAGTCCAAGGATAAATCATTGGTGTTTATTGAGATTAAAACTATAATTGCTGATCCGGATTCAGGTTCGGAAAAAATTGTTAAGCAACCGTCAAATGTGCGCTTTTCCAGTTTAAATGAGGCGGGTTTATCCATGGACCAGCCGTAGTATGAGTCGCCGATGTAGGGTAGATTGGTAAGGGAACTTATGGTGTCGGATTTTATTTTTTCTTTTACCACTGTGATTTGGGCTTTTTGTTCATCATATGAAACGGTTGCGCCGAAGGTTTCGGTGATAAACCTTAAGGGAACCATTGTAATGCCGTTTGCTGAAAGCTCTGGCGCTTCCAAAAGGGTTTCTTCATGGTCGTTTACTTTCGCGGTCTTTTTGCCGATTACTAAATATATTATAACATCTTCGTATTTTAATGTTATGCTCTTTTCTTCGCCGTTCCAGTTTACTTCGGATCCAAAGGCTTCGGTGATGACCCTAAGTGGCACCAAAGTAGTGCCGTTTATCACATAGGGTTTTTCAACTGTTTGGGGTTTTCCGTTAATTAATAATGTGTCATCTCCAACTTTAAAGCTGATTTCAATTTTATCCTGTTTATCCTTTCCGTTTTCAGCGGCTGCAAAAGTTAAGTTTGAAAAAATCAGTACAAAAGATAAAAATAAAGATAAAATAACTCTTTTTTTCATGTGTTTTTACTCCTTTTTTTAATTATAAATCGGGTTTACATCAACATAGAGAGTTACATTATCCCTAATATATTCTACTTTCATATTTTGGCCTGGGTTTACGCTTTTTAGGGCTTCGTTATAATCAGCTTTGCTGTTTACGCTAATGCCATTTACGTTTTTTATAATATCCCCTGTTTTCAACCCGGCTTTTTGGGCAGCACCCCCTTGTGTAACTGATTTTATGAAAAGGCCGCTGGTGGTGGGAAGGCCAATGCTTGCTTCCCATGATTCCTCAAAACTTGCCCCTATATCTGCCCGTTTAACCTTGCCGTATGTTTCAAATTGTGAAAGCACGTATTTTACGGTTGATACCGGGATTGAAAAGCCAATGCCTTCAATTTCAGTTGAAACATATTTTAATGAGTTTATACCTATAAGCTCCCCTTTTAAGTTAATTAACGGGCCGCCGCTGTTTCCAGGATTTATTGCCGCGTCAGTCTGGATAAGCTTATAATAACTTCCTGCGTTAACATTAACGCCGCTAATTATTCCCATGGAAGCGGAATTTCTCATGGTTAAGGAAAGGGGCGTTCCCATGGCAAGAACGGTTTTTCC
>JAAYMJ010000252.1 GCA_012521455.1 Clostridiaceae bacterium | reverse complement strand
GTAGCGCTTGCCTTCAAAATCTGAAACTTTATTTATGCCGCTTGATGTTCTTGCGGCAAAACCTGAAGTGTTGTGGGCAATAACCGCCGCCACAGCTACCACGTCCTGCGGGGTGTTTGCAGCCCGCGCCATGGACACATATTCCTGAAAGGATATGCCAAACTGCGCCTTGTTTGAGGAAACTATATCTATTACGGTATCTTCCGCCGGCTGGATGATGTTAACGTCAAGGCCTTTTTCTTTGTAGTAGCCTTTATGTAGCGCAACATAAAGCCCCGTATGGTTGGTATTGGGCGTCCAGTCAAGCAGCACATCAATTTTTGTAAGGTTTTGGCCGCTTTTTGTATCAACGTTTTTTTGGCATGAAGTAATTAATAAAAGTGAAAGCATTATTACAAAGAGCCTTTTCATATATAACCTCCTAAGATTATTCTTTCCATGGGGTGAGCAGTTTTTCAAAAAATGAAATCACAATGTTTAACAGAATGCTCAACACTATTACCACAATGATTGCGGCAAACATATTTTCATATGAATAGGTGCGCTTTGACCTTATCATAAAAACACCTATCCCTTTGTCGCCGCCAAGCCATTCCGCTACCACTGCCCCCATGATGCAGTAAGTTGCGGCAATTTTCAGGCCTGAAAAAAGGGAACCTAGGGATGAGGGAAGCTTTACTAAGAAAAAGGTTTTAATTTGTGAGCTTCCCATTGATTTTACTAAGTTTACCATATCTTTGTCTGTGCTTTTAAACCCTTCCAGCAAATTTATGGTAATTGGGAAAAAGCACACGGAAATTATAACTAAAAGTTTCGGCGTAAGGCCGTACCCAAACCAGATTACATAAAGGGGAGCGATTGCGATAGTGGGAATGGTTTGGGAAATCACAAGAAGGGGATAGACTGCCTTTTCAAATCTGGGGAATATGTCCATGAGTATTGCAAAGACAAAGGCGATGACAAAAGATATAAAGAGCCCCAAAATCCCGATTTGTGTAGTGTAGAGAATTTTTTCCCCGATTTCTGCCCCGTTTTTTACAAGCGCCCAAAAAACCATGCTGGGGGAGGGCATTATGCTTTTTGGGATAATGTTTAGGTCAACTAAAAATTCAAGCAATATTATTAAGGCTAAAATTACAATGGCGGGCAGGCTTTTATCAGTTATATTTTGAAGTTTTTTCTTCAATTGTTAACACACCATCTTTCGAATAGGCAATTTTTACAAAGGAAAGCACGCTTTCGGCGCCCTTTTCGATACATAGCTTTTGGGCTTTTTTTACAATGTCTAAAAGTGTGTCCAAATCCCCTTCCATTGTGGTTTCAAAGGGGCCTACCACATATTTAACATTTGAATTTTGGATTAATTTTATAACCTCGTCGATTATGCCAATATCAATACCGCTTTTTTGAGGCAAAACTTGCAAAGATACGCTGGCATTTGGTTTCATAGTTATTCCTCCTATAAAATTTTTCCTGAAAAAGTTAAAAAAAGCTCCCCCAACATAAGGAGAGCTTTAAATCTTTAACAATAAAGATAAAATTCTCCCTACGTCGGTATTAACCGAATCAGGTTATGTGGGTCGGGATGGAACTCAATCCCCTCTCAACAGGCTTCCCGCCGTTCCCCAGAATTTTATGTGATATTTAGTTTTAATTAAAAATAGCATATATTTACCTAATTGTCAAGTTTTAATTTTGGTTTCTTAACTCATTTAGCTTCGGGTCGATTTTTTTTCTCCTGATAAAGTATATTAGCAATATAATTGATGGCACCACAAAAATGAAAACAAATTTTACAGCGGGCATTAAATAGGGCATGATAAATATTTTTAAAAAGTAAATGTTTCCTATCTGCGGGAGGTTTGAAACTATACATAGGGCAAGGATGAAAGGTATTGCAAAGAATTTGAATGACACTTTTTTAAAGCATTTGCTCACAAGATTTGCGGCAATATAGTTGTGAAGGGATAGTTTAAATAAAACGGTTATGAACCAGGCCATAAGGTTGAAGGATTCAACTCTTTGAACGAAGGAAAAGGCCTGGACCTGGCGGGTAAATAAGTAGTAGGGGTTAATCGCGGTTTTCGCAAGGTCGTACCCTAAAACCATTATTGTGGGGAATAGGATTAGCAAAAACAAAATTGTAAAGCATAGGGAGCTTGTCAATATAACTTTAAATATTTTTACGTTGTCCTTTAAATTAGTTGTAAGCATGGGAAGGATTACAAGCTCCGCGAACAAACATGCTGTT
>JAAYMJ010000251.1 GCA_012521455.1 Clostridiaceae bacterium | reverse complement strand
TTATTAACTTTACCTGCAAACTTTGAAGCCTCTTCCTTTGCTTTTTTCGCACTTTCGTCCAATATTTTTTGGGCCTCAAGTTTTGCGTTTTCAATTATTTTTTCCGCTTCCTTGTTTGCCTTGACGGTTTTTTCCTGGATTAATTTTTCGCACTCGGCCTTTTTTTGCTTTATCATTTCTTGCGCTTTGGTTTCCGCGTTTTTGATAATTTCCTGGGCTTCACCTTCGGCTTGTAACACCATATTGACCATATCGGATTGCATTTCCCGCGCCTCCAATCATATAAGAAAATAAAAATTAGATTTGTTAAAATTTGATCATTTTCATAAAAAAGATAAAAGCCGTTAAGGCATAAATCCCCCGGCTAAAATATCCTTATAAAGATGTTATATAATATACTTTCATAAAAGTCAATATAAGCATCTTTATATGTCGTCCCAGGTGAAAGTCCCGTCACCATAAACGGGTATTGTCTCACCTAAGTAGCGGGGTTTTGAGTGAAAAATCTCACACTGCAAAAAAGCCTTAACCCTTGCTAAAATTTCGCGGTATTTTTGCACTTTGCCTACGCTTGCGGTGTAATCTTTTGATTTAACACCATAGGCATTAAGCCCCAGTTTTCTTGCGATATATAAAGCCCTCGTCAGATGTTCCTCCTGGCTAACCACCACTATATTTTTTGCTAAAAATACGTCCCTTGCGCGGTAGAGCGAGTCGTAGGTGGAAAAACCCGCGTGGTCCATGAAAATGTCCTCTTTTTTAACGCCTTTATCCAAAAGAAAATCCCTCATGGGCTTTACTTCATTATAATATTTTTTTCCATGGTCGCCTGAAACTATTATTTTTGGAGCCTTGCCTTCCTTGTAGACCTCAAATCCTGTATTGAGCCTCCGCTCTAATGTAGTAGAAACCCTGTCCCCATAGACAATGGCCCCTAAAACCACCACCGCGTCGGACTCAGGAAGGTCCTCTAATTCAACTATGTACTTTTTTCCCACATTTATTACATATATATTAATACTAAAAACAAATGCGATAACAACCAAAAACAAGCTTAAAACCCAAACCATGATTTTTAAGCATTTCTTTAGCATTTCATCACCACTTTGTAGCAAATTATAACATATATGAAATGTTTTAGTCAATAATGCTTGTACAAAATGATGAAAAATGATATAATTAATTAATAAAAAATTGGAGGTATTTTTGTGAGGTACCGTTATTTTTTTGGGATAGCGCTGGTGGTCTTTGGCATATTATTGATTTTGGCAAATTTAGGGCTTATTTTACATAAAGATATTTGGAGCGTTTTTATTCCCTGCTTTTTGGTGGGGCTGGGTGTTAATATTGTAATCAGGAACACAAAGCTAAGAAGCAGCGGGTTTATGCTAATAATTATCGGGCTTATATTTTTAGCCGACGATTTGGAAATTGGGATAATAAAAAACACAAGCCCGTGGCAGCTTTTAATCCCGGCTTTAATAGTTTATATAGGGCTTAGGATTTTGTTAAACTATAATTATAAAACAAAAATTGAGGGTTTGACAAAACGGGATAAATTTAACGTAAGCTGCATGTTTTCAACCAGGGAATATAAGTTTTCCACCTCAAGCCTTAAAGGCGGGAACGCCTTTAACCTTTTCAGCGCCCTTGTCATTAACCTAAAGGACACACAAATGGCCTCAGGCATATGCGCTATAAATGTGACCAATTTTTTTGGCGGGATAAAAATCATAGTGCCGGGCGGCTACAACGTGGAGTCCAGGGTATGGCAGTTTATGGGGGCTTGTGAAAACCAAGCCCACAGGGGAGAAAACGCAAAAACCATGATTGTTACAGGAAGCACGGTTTTTGGCGGGATGATAATAACATATGATGAATAAGCCCCCACCTTTTGGTGAGGGCTTTTTTTATACGTCATTCCGTTTTGCTGACTGCTTTTTGGCGTTCCTTGTATTGTCTTTCACGTCTTGGGCTATTGTTGTCTGTCCGTTAGCTTTTGCTTTTCTAACCTCTTTTTTGTCAATTTGGCTGTCCTTGGGCATATTTATGCTCCTTTTTGTTTTTTTGAGGTGTTTTTGTGGTGTTTTAAAAAATTTATCAGGTTGTGTCTTTATCTCGGAGTCTGTTTAGGTTTTTTTGCGCCCCGTGGCATTCTGGTTTTTTGCTCCAGGGCTTGTGTTTTATTTATAGGGTTTATTCCGTCCTGCCTTGTGTTTAGGTTTTTTCCCACTTTAAACACCTCCGTTTATATTGTGCGAAAAAATAAAATCAATTATGCTGCCAAAATTAGAAAGAGGATGAAAAGCCCAAGAAAACCAAAAAATGCAAACAAATTCCCAACCAGTGTGGAAAAGCCGACAAGGGAAAGCGGGATGGACAAAAGGCAAAGTATCAGGGCGCTGGCTTTTTTTGGAATTTTTTTGGGGATAAAGCTAGAATTTAAAATGGCAAAGGAATCCCCCACAGCGGTTGTAAGCATTGCCGCGATAATTATAAAAAAGTAAATCCACTCAACATACGGGTTTAAAATCTGCGAAATCCTAAGAAGGGGTATTTGAAAACCATGTGCTTCGGGGAACAGGTACAATGACAAATTAATTAAAAAAAGCATAATAAAAATAATGCCGCCCCCAAACGCCCCTGCGCGAATTGCGGTTTTTTTGCCGGATATGTATCCTTTAAGCGGCGCCATGATTGGGACTAGGCCTAAACAGTTATAGCTTATGTATAAAAGGGCAGAAAAAGTCTCCCTGGCAACGGGGATATGGATATTAGAAAAAACTTCGGCGCTTTTTGTGGCAATTGAGTAAATTGCCAAAAGAGTAATTCCCACAATCATAAACGGCGTAAGGAGTTTATTTACCATAATCAATCCTTCCGCGCCGAAACATAAAAAGAAATAGGTCAAAACCATCATTATAAATACCCCCGCCCAGTAGGGGAAGTTAAACTTTTGATTAAAAATAGCGCCGCTTCCTGAAAACATAATGCAAACTGTGGACATCATAAATATATAGGTTAAAATCTCAACTGCCGCGGCAATTTTACCTCCTACCACGCCTTCAAGGTATGTACGGTAGCTTCCGATATCTTTGTCATATATCTTATAAAGCGTGCAGGCCCCGATTAAGACAAATAAAATCCCTGCACAAATTGTGCCGTAAAAACTCATATCCCCAAAGCGGGTAAAAAATTTGTAAACCTCCTGCCCCGATGAAAAGCCCGCGCCAATTATGGTGCCCACATAAACAATTGCCAGCTTAAACTCGTTTTTGCCTATGATAACACCACCCCCTTTAAATATTCTTCATTAGTTTATGCGCCTGCGTCCCTTAAAATTACTTGACAAATTTTCGCTTTTTGATAGACTATAAAAGATAATTCATTTTTGGATATATTTTAAAACAATATAAACGGGTTTTTTAGGAGTGATTATATGCAAAATACGGAAAAAAGCATGGATAAAATAGTGGCGCTATGTAAAAACCGCGGCATTGTATATCAGGGTTCAGAAATTTATGGCGGGCTTGCCAACGCGTGGGACTACGGCCCGTTAGGGGTTGAGCTAAAAAACAACATCAAAAAAGCATGGTGGAAAAAATTCGTGCAGGAATGCCCATACAATGTGGGCCTAGATAGCGCGATTTTAATGAACCCCGAAACATGGGTGGCTTCAGGGCACGTGGGGGGCTTTAGCGACCCGCTGATGGACTGCAAAAGCTGCAAAGCCAGATACAGGGCGGACAAACTAATTGAGGAGTACCTTCATGAAAAAGGGGAAACTGTGGTTGTTGACGGTTGGTCAAATGAGCAGATGAAGGAGTTTATAAAAGAAAACGGCATAAGGTGCCCCAAATGCAATTCCAACGACTTTACCGACATCAGGAAATTCAACCTCATGTTTAAAACCTATCAGGGGGTAACCGAGGACTCAAAATCAGAAATTTATTTAAGGCCGGAAACCGCGCAAGGGATTTTTGTGAACTTTAAAAATATCCAAAGGACTTCAAGGAAAAAAATCCCCTTTGGCGTTGCTCAAATAGGGAAGAGCTTTAGAAACGAAATAACCCCCGGCAACTTCATTTTCAGGACCCGTGAGTTTGAGCAGATGGAACTTGAATTTTTCTGCAAGCCCGGCACCGACCTTGAATGGTTTAGCTACTGGAAGGAATTTTGCAAGAATTTCTTGCTTGATTTAGGCATAAAGGAAGAAAACTTGAAACTACGGGACCACTCTCCTGAAGAATTAAGCCACTATTCCAACGCCACAACGGATATAGAATTCTTGTTCCCCTTCGGTTGGGGCGAACTATGGGGCATTGCTGACAGGACCGACTTTGACTTGACACAGCACTCCAAACACTCAGGGGAAACCTTGGATTATTTGGACAGCGCGACAGGGGAAAGGTATATCCCATATGTAATTGAGCCCTCTTTAGGCGTTGACAGGGTAATGCTTGCCTTTTTGTGCGACGCCTATGACGAGGAAGAAGTGGAAGAAGGGGATACCCGCGTAGTGTTAAGGCTTCACCATGCCCTTGCCCCGATTAAAGTGGCTGTGCTTCCGCTATCTAAAAAACTTTCCGACGGCGCGTGGAAGGTTTATGAAATGTTAAGCAAGTACTATATGTGCGACTTCGACGAAACAGGAAGCATAGGAAAGAGGTACAGAAGGCAGGACGAAGTGGGAACCCCGTATTGCGTGACCTATGACTTTGACTCCGAAACCGACGCGACGGTAACTGTCCGCGACCGCGACACCATGGAACAGGTAAGGCTAAAGATTGAAGACCTAAAAGGCTATTTTGAAGAAAAATTTGAATATTAATAAATTTTATAATATTGATAATACTATATAGGACGAAAAACTCGTCCTATATTTTTTTATATGGGGTGATGAAAATAGACAGGGAAAGGCTGATTGCCGAAGTAAAAAGGGAATACCAAAGACTTTATGAGGCGGAAACAAAAGACTCGTTTATAGACTTAACCAGCGGCATATCACCCGACGCGTACTACGAAAATTTGTTGGACAATGTGGTAAAAATGATTGAGCAGGGCTATTTTGACGGCTACAAATCAGGAAAACAAGTGGTGGAAGCCGTTGCCAACGGAAGGATAAGATAACGTCCGCCGTATGGCTGTGAAATCAAAATTTTCTTTAAACGTGTTGAATTTTTCAGCACGTTTTTTATTGTTTGAAAATCCGTCATGGCAATAAAAAAGCCGTGTTTTTTCAAAAACACGGCTTTTTAAATTTATTAACCGTTTATTTGCATATTTATTGCTTTTATAAATTCTTCTTTTGAATTCGGAATTGATGTTATAAAACCGCGGGATGTATCGCTTACAAAACAGAACATATAAATGGGTTCTTCTGTAAAACCGGCGCTTTTTTCCAATGTAAATATTCTTAACTTGTCATTTTCATAAGTTATTCCAATGTATGTACTAATAGCCGTCCAATTTGTGTCTTTAAGCTTTACTATGGCAACGGGCGTGCCATTGTCCAGCTTTTCAATGGAAACATCTTCAATATGTTCATCCCCCAATGGATACATTGGCCGCCTGTTTAGGGCAAATTCCATTAATTTATTCTCATCAGATATATCGGTTATTTCACCGTTTAACACAGCATCATGAACAATAACGTTTAACGTGGCATACTCCCATATTGATAAAATAGTTGCTTTCATCATGTCAATATTATTTGTTTTTAAATACTCAATGATTTTATTTCCATAAATCTGATATAAAATTTCGGGTAAAATTTTTTGCTCAAATAGATATCTTGCTTCAAACTGAATTTCAGCTATCCTATCATCGCTATAGCCGTATAATAAACCGTTTTGAGGGTTTCTTGCCTTTTTGTTTGTTGTAACATTATTTTCCGCTTTAATTTCCGCTTTATTTTCCTCTTTTGTTATGATAACTGATCTTGTACTTTCAACCCAATCCACCTGACAGTTAAAACTTTCTGCCACCGCCCTCACGGGAACAAGGGTCCTGTCATTGTAAATCATAGGCGGGACATCCAAAGTGACTTTTTTATCATTTACAATAATCTCAGGGTTTCCAATCTGCATTATGATAACAATATCACCTAAACTTGCGGTGATTGTTTTGGAACTGTCCTCCCAATCAACAGTTGACCCAAAGGCCTCAAAAATTTTGCGCATTGGAACTAAAGTTCTCCCGCCCTCAATAATAGGGGGGACGTCAAAAGCCAGCTTTTCACCGTTTAATATCACTTTTATTTCGCCGTTATCCGCTTCATCTTCCTGCGCGTTTGCCTCAAGTAGCTCAATCGTGTTTTCAACCTGTTTCACTCCAAAACCAAGCGCTTCACAGAAAGTTTTAAGGGGGAAGTAAATATCATTGTTTTTTTCTAATATTTCTTTTTCTAAATCATAGCTTGTGAGTTTCACAAATAACGCATTAGGTCCTGGAATGTCGCTTACAGCATATGATTTGCTTCCAATAAAAACCGTAAGCGCTTTTTCCTTAACATAAAAAATCATACCTTTTTGCCCTGGCCCGATTAGTTCCTGATATGACCCTCCCAAAGCCGTTACAGTGGCTTTTAAGGGAATCATTATTTCTCCGTCTTCTACCTCAGGATAAGCGCCGTCATAATTAATTTTGCTGCCATTGTAGGAAATGGATATTCCGCTGTCCGCAAAAACAAAAGTGAGGGATAACAATAAAACAAAAACGACTAATAAGGTTAAAGTTTTTTTCATTTAAATTCCTCCATTTAAATTAATAAAAAAAGGAAAAACTAAAAACAATATGTAGTGTTACATAAAATAACAATATTAGTATAATATAATAATTGAGTCATGTATATAGACTTTTTTTAAGAAAAAAGTTTCAATAAATGTAAAAAACGTATAATTCTAAGAATAAAATTTTTCAAAAAAATTTCTTGAAAAACTCTTGACGAACACAAAATAATTTGCTATACTTACACACGTCGCAAAAGAAAGCGGCCGTATGGGAGCATAGCTCAGCTGGGAGAGCATCTGCCTTACAAGCAGAGGGTCATAGGTTCGAGCCCTATTGCTCCCACCATAAGGCCCGGT
>JAAYMJ010000250.1 GCA_012521455.1 Clostridiaceae bacterium | reverse complement strand
CTATTTCAATTAGCGGCACGCCGCAGCGGTTTAGGTCAACCCTTGTACCGCCGTGGGGGTCGTGCATTAGTTTTCCCGCGTCTTCTTCTATGTGAATTCTGGTAATTCCTATCCTTTTGGTTTCGTCCCCCACTTTTATTTCAACATAGCCGTCTTTGCAGATTGGAAGGTCATACTGGGAGATTTGGTACGCTTTAGGAAGGTCGGCATAGAAGTAATTTTTCCTGTCCTGCTTTCCGTAAGGCGTGATTTTGCAGTTGGTGGCTAGGCCTGCCTTTATGCAGTAGTCCACCACCTTTTTATTTAAAACAGGCAAAACCCCGGGCATACCCGTGCAGATGGGGCAGCATTGGGTGTTTTCCGGTTTTCCAAACTCATTGGGGCAGCCGCAAAAGGCTTTGGATTTTGTTGAAAGTTCGGCATGGACTTCAAGTCCGATGACGGTTTCGTATTTCATCTATCTCATTCCTTTCAATTTAAGGATGTTGCGCTTATAGATTGGGTTTTATCAGATTATTTTTGAAGGACTTTTCAAAAGCGTATGCAGCGCGGAGGATTGTGCTTTCGCCGAAGGGTTTACCGATAATCTGCATCCCGATTGGCAAGTTTTCGCTTGAGTAGCCGCAGGGGATACTGATTGCGGGAAGCCCCGCGATATTTATGGATACCGTGCAGATGTCCGCTAAATACATTTCGGTGGGGGATAGGGTCTTTTCCCCGATTTTCCATGCTGTGGTGGGGCTTGTGGGGGTAATTAACACGTCGAATTTTTCAAAGGCCTTATCAAAGTCTTCCTTTATTAGGGTTCTCACCTGCTGGGCTTTTTTGTAGTACGCATCGTAATAGCCCGAGCTTAAGGCGTAAGTGCCCAGCATTATCCTTCTCTTTACCTCGGCCCCGAAGCCTTCGCTGCGGGTTTTGGAATACAGGTCGTTTAGGTCCGTGTATTCTTTTGCGCGGTAACCGTACCTTATTCCGTCGTAGCGGGCAAGGTTTGAGCTAGCCTCCGCGGAGGAGATGATGTAGTAGGCGCTTAAGGCGTAATCCGTTCTTGGAAGGGAACATTCGCCGACTTGGGCGCCCATTTCCTTGAATTTTTCAATGGCTTTGTATAGCCCTTCTTTTACCTCGCCGCTAATGCCTTCGCCGAAATATTCCTTCGGAACCCCGATTTTGAGGTTTTTTACGTCGTCAATTAGGGCCTCTTTATAGTCAGGCTTTTCCACTTTTAATGAAGTGGAGTCCATTTTATCGTGGAATACTATGGAGTTAAGTAAAATCGCGCAGTCGGTAACGTCTTTGGTTATTGGCCCGATTTGGTCAAGGCTTGAAGCGAAGGCAACAAGGCCAAAACGGGAAACCAGGCCGTAGGTGGGTTTTAGGCCTACAACGCCGCAGAGGGCCGCGGGTTGGCGGATTGAGCCACCTGTGTCGGAGCCTAGTGCCGCGATAGCCTCATCGGCCGCGATAATTGCCGCGCTTCCGCCGCTGGAGCCGCCAGGCACCCGGTTTTCGCCGTATGGGTTTATTGTCTTTTTAAAATAGGAGTGCTCTGTGGTGGAGCCCATGGCAAACTCGTCCATGTTGGCTTTGCCCACATAGACCACGCCTTCTTCCTTTAATTTTTTTGAAACTGCCG
>JAAYMJ010000249.1 GCA_012521455.1 Clostridiaceae bacterium | reverse complement strand
TGTCGCTTTTACATTCAATCCTTACGGGGTTTGGGCGGTTATTTTTAAACTTTAAGTCCATAGTGCCAAAATTCACTGTCGCGTCCTTTCCCGGCGGCAAATAGTCAATGGGTTTGGGGTGGGCGTGGCGCTCAATTATTTCAAAATTGGCTAAAAGCGCCGCGTTGTATATGGTGGAGCTCACTTGGCAGACTCCCCCGCCGTAGCCCGTGACACGCTCACCGTTTAAAAACATTTTTGCCTTTTTATATCCCCTCTCTTTTGTCCTCTCGCCTACAACGTCGTTGAAAGAAAAGGTCCCCCCTGCCTCAATCACGGTACCGTCGATGGTTTTGCACGCAAGCTGGATATTTTCATCCCTTCCGTCGGGCGTTACTGAGTACTTGGTTTCAAACCTGGCGATTTCAACCTCCGTTGGCAAAACTTCAGGCGTTGGCATTACTTCAGGCCCGTTTATTATGTCTTTGCTAATATCAACCCCTGTTTTATATGGCGTAACTTTTGGGGGGGCATTATCGCTTACTTTAGTTTTATCAATATCCCGCGCGGGGTTTTGCGTGCAGGAAGTTAAAAACAAAAATATCAATAGCGCTAATTTTTTCATAGGAAATGCACTCCTGGTTTTTGCGATGAATATTTTTTATTCATCGTTTTAATATTATTTACAAAATATAATTAATAATTACTTGATTTTATTGGTTTAATGTGATAATCTACACTTGTAAAAATTGACTTTTTTCGGTTTTATTTTATAAAATCAAGTTGCGATAAAGAATATTAGACAAATAATTTAAAATTTATTAATAAAAGGAAAATGTCTAATGATTTATCGAAGCAAGCACCTAAACAGCTGTGAAAGCAAGGAATACACAAAGCGCACCATAATTTATAACCTCTACAGGGGCCGGCTTTTGGCAGCCCTTTTGTTGGTATGCGAAGGAATTCTCAGTGTGCTTAGGTATTTTTTTAACTATAAATACTATTACAGCTATGAAGGACAGAATTATTTGAATTTTTATATCAGGGCCTATGGGCTTTTTGCCCTTTTTTGCGCAATTTACCTGATTTTATTGAGAAACTTAAAAAAATTTAAGCATATGCCTTTGGAAAAACTTGACAAATACGATTTTTTGTTTACGCTTTTTTTAACCATCGTACTAATCTGGGGAGCCATGGTAAGTTTAACAGATCAAATCAAATTTACCCACCTGACCAGTTATTTTATATATTCCACTCTCTGTTCAGTATTCTTCTCACTGGACAGCACTCATTGGTTAATACCTAATTTTATATCTTTATCTTTTTTATTTACCATGCTTCCCCGTTTTCAAGGAAACATTAACGTTTTAATATCTCATACATTGAATTTATCCTTTTTTACGCTGATTATTTATTTAACATCCCAGGTGGTGTATAAGAGGTATTTCGGGGAGTATTTAAGCAGGCTTTTGTTGGAAAAAAGCAATACCCAGCTTAGGCTTGAGGCGGTGCAGAAAAACATTATAAACAAACAGCTATCGGAGTTAAATGAAAAGCTGCTAAAACTATCCCACATTGATGAACTTACCAATATACCTAACCGCAGGGGCTTTTGGGAACATATAAACGATTTATTGGATATGTATGAAGAAGGCTTTACGCTTACGGTTTTAATGTGCGATATTGATTATTTCAAGCAGTATAACGACAACTACGGGCATTTGCAGGGGGATGAGGTTTTAAAGAAAATCACCAATGAAATTTACAACTGCCGCCTTTCCGAGGAGGATTTTGTAACCCGCTGGGGCGGTGAGGAAATACTTTTTACTTGCTGCAACCAAAGCCCTGAAAAAATCTCATTTTTGGCAAACTACATCCAAAACAGGGTCAGGGCCCTTCAAATCGAGCACAAATATTCACCATGTGAAAAAATTGTAACCGTGAGTATCGGGGTCCACACCATGTGGGTTAAAAACCGCGGGGACATTGAGGAGTGCATTCAAAAAAGCGACGAGGCGCTGTATAAGGCAAAAAAGATGGGGAGAAACTGCTGCGTGTATTACGAAAATTGATAAATTACAAAAAAATGGCGCATTGGCGCCATTTTTTTATTTTTAAAAACCTTCAAATTTTACATAACGCTAAATTGCCAATAGATACGCCGCCTGAAGGCGGCTTAGCGTGCCGTGCCTACATGCCCAAATAAACCCTGCTTTTTGGGCTTTTATTTTAAACAAGGCTTTCGCTTGCGCTGGGCAAGTGTTAGCCCTTGCATGTGCACTTTTTAAGGCACATGTCCCCGTAAACCAAGGAATTCAAAAACCTTTGCCCAAAATAACCCCAAAGTGCTCAAAAATGCAGTTTGAACCTGCGCCGCCTTATGGCGGCTTTTTCTTTTTTTTCATAAAAAGAGTGTCAACCTGGGTTTGTTTTGCATAAAATTAAGTAGCGTAGGATTATGTAAACATTTTATGTTGCCTAAAATTCCTGTGTGAAAGGGTAATTGAAATTGAATAGTTTAATATACAATACCCAGGGTAAAAAATTAAGCCTTTCATCATTTGTGAAAAACGGGGGCATTTACACGCCCCTTGTGGTGGATTCCCAGGGAAGGGTTGTTACAAGCCCGAACTCCCATATGGATGTGACAACC
>JAAYMJ010000248.1 GCA_012521455.1 Clostridiaceae bacterium | reverse complement strand
CCTGCCACTTTTTCGCCATTTGATAGGAATAATCAGTGATAGAATTCCCATCCAGGCTTTTTATCGTGGTTACCACTATTTGCAGGCCGTCTTGCTTATATAACTCTTCCCCTTTTTTTACGATATAGTCCTCGGTTTGTTGCGACAATACATTGGCAAAGTCATTTACATAAAACCTTTCGGTGGGCTTTGGGATATCGATTGCCAAAACATTTTGGGAAAGGGCAAGTATAAATATTAAAATTACGCCAAAAACAGTTTTTTTCAATATGACCACCCTTTAAAACTCAACTTTCGGGGCGCTTTTGCTGGACTCATCCGCCTGAAAACTTTCAGCTCTTTCAAATCCGAAAAGATTTGCGAATATATTGCCTGGGAACCTTCTTATTTTCATGTTATACTTCGCAACAATATCATTGTATTCAATCCTTGCAACCCCGATCCGGTTTTCAGTGCCGGCCAGTTCATCCATCAAAGATGTAAACTGGGTGTCGGCTTTTAGGGTCGGATAGTTTTCAACCACAACCAAAAGCCTTGAAAGGGCGCTTGATAATTCAGCGTTTGCCTGGCTTTGCTCAGCTACGGTAGAAGCCCCTGCCAGCTTTGCCCTGGCGTTCGCGATTTCAGTTAAAACCCCTTCCTCATGGGCGATATACCCTTTTACAGTGTTTAGCAAATTGGGGATTAAATCCGCCCTTCTTTGCAGCTGCACCTCAATGTTTGAATAGCTCTGCTCAACCTGGGTACTTAGCGAAACCAAGCTGTTGTACTGGCCCGCAACCCATGCACCAAGCAAAACAACTAAAACAATAACCACAATAAGCCATTTATTCTTCATATTTATCATCCTCTCTTATATAATATCATTTATACAATGTTATATGATTATACTATATTCTACCTTTTAAATCAATAACACTTTTTTAAAACTATTCCCATTCCCCTTTTCTTGACAAAAAAAACTTAAGGGTGTAAAATTAGCATTGTTATACAATAGTTTAAATATAATTAAGTAAGGATTTTTTACGAAGGGAAAGTTTTATATGACAATTGGAATACCCCGGGCACTGCTATACTATTACTATTTCCCCTTATGGAGGTCACTGTTTACCAATTTAGGACACCAAGTGGTGGTAAGCGCCCCCACAAACGGGGAAATGCTTGAAGAAGGAATAAAACAGACGGTTTCAGAAATATGCGTTCCAATTAAAGTATACAATTCCCATGTTATAGAGCTTTTAAAAAAAGACGTGGACTTTATTTTCGTGCCGCGGTTTGTGAGAAACAACGGCAGGGAATGGTACTGCCCGAAATTTTTGGGCCTTCCCGAGCTTGTAAAATACTCCATTCCCGAAGCTAAGGAAAAAATGATTTCCTTTGATATACACCCAAAAATTGACGACACTTTTGACGCAAAAGATTTTCTGCCCCTTTGTGATTACTTAAATGTTTCAAAACGGGATTTAAAAAACGCGCTAAAGAAGGCAAACGAGGACTTTTTGAAATTCCGCGCCTTCATGGAAAAGGGGTATGACTTTGAAAGGGCGCTTTCTGCCTTAGACGGGATAGACAATCCCCCGCCATTTAAAAAAGGCGCTTTAAATATTTTACTAATCGGTTATGTCTATAACATCTACGACCCCCTTGTCAGCATGAACATAATCCAAAAGCTTCGGGATATGAATGTGAATGTTTACACCTTTGACATGCTAAACGAAAAGTTTATCCGAAACCCCAAGGAAAAGGGCAAAAAAATCTATTGGGTGTTTACAAGAAAAATATATAATACTGTAAGGCGCATGCTTTTAGATGACGAAATTGACGGGATTATTCACCTTACAGCCTTTGTTTGCGGGCCCGACAGCGTTGTTGGGAAACTTTTTGAGTTAGACTGCGACAAATACCAAAAGCCCTTTATGACAATCAGGGTTGACGAACACACAGGGCATGGGCACCTGCAGACAAGGATTGAAGCCTTTGTGGATATGTTAAAGTACAAAACAAAAAATGCAATGTGACGGTGAGGTATTAAATATGAAGGTTGCTTTTCCATACATGGGCTGTGTTACCGCTTATGACTGGTTTTTGGAACATTTAGGCCACAAGGTGGTAATGCCCCCGGAACCAACCCAGCGCACCATTGACTTAGGTGTAAAATACGCCCCTGAGTTTTTCTGCTATCCTTTTAAAATCATGCTTGGTACATATATCGAAGTGGCCGAAAAAGGCGCGGAACTAATTATCTCCTCAGGCGGCTGCGGTCCCTGCAGGGCTGGGCTTTACGGCGAAGTCCACCAAAGGGTGCTAGACCATTTGGGATTTAATACGGAAGTGGTGATTTTTGACTCCCTTTTCCAAGACCCCAAGGATTTTTTCAGAAAGGTGTTAAGCGTAAAGAACAACACTTCCCTCATGTCCGTATTAAAATATTTTTCAATAGGCTTTAAAATGGTTGAGGATATGGACGCCATTCAGCGCAAAATCAATATTTTGCGGGCATATGAAATAAACCGCGGGGATTTTAACGAAGCATTCTCCAAAATCAAAAAGATGTACCGGAAATGCGAATCCAAAAAGGATGTTTTAAAAACAACGGTTGAAGCAAACGCAATGCTTGATAAAATCCCAATTAGGAAAGTACGGGAAGAAGAACGCATAAGGGTCGGCATTGTTGGCGAAATTTATGTCATTATGGAGCGTTGCGCCAACAACAGCATTGAAGAAAAGCTAAACAATTTGGGCGTTGAAGTTGAAACGGTGCAGGATATTTCATCATGGGTTAAGCACAATCTGATCCCCAGGCGGTTTAACAAGGAAAAATCCTGGCAGGTCATTGAAAAGGCAAAGCGGGAATACACTCCCCTAAACGTGGGGGGCCACGACCTTGAAAACATAGGCTGGATGATTGATTTTGCAGAACGGGGCTTTGACGGCATTGTGCACTGCATGCCCTTCGGGTGCTTGCCTGAACTGGTTACCCGTAGCATTATCCCCCAGATTTCAAAGGATAAAAACATCCCCATATTATCCTTATCCTTTGACGAGCAGATCTCATCCGCCAATGTCCAGACAAGGCTTGAGGCGTTTATTGACTTGGCGAAAAATAAAAAGAAAAAGCCCGGGCTCTTTGAAGAATTTGAGTTCAAAGAAGCGGCAATTGTATAAAAAAAGCTGTCTTGCGACAGCTTTTATTGTTTTTTGTATATTAATTTTTCCTTATCCTTATCCTTTAGATAAATTTCAGAAATATCATTTTTGTTGGCATTTACCGCAACTTCAAAATTGCCAAGCCTTTCTTTAAATCCAAACAAGAGGTTATATTTTAGCCCCACATATAATTTCCCGTCTTCAATTTTATATATGTATCCAACAAAGGCGGGGGTGCTTGCACCAATATTACCTCTTAAGATAATGTAATCTTCATCTAAAACAATTTCTTTCACATGCAAAATACCAACATCCTGGCAATATTTAAACCCAAACAACTTCCAGCCATACCTTGCGGTGGTATATACCAAAAAGTTTAAGATTAATAATAAAACTATAACTATTAATCCAATTTTCAACGCCTTATTCAATTCAAACACCCCTTATTTTACCGTATATACCCCCATCACAGGCGGCTTTTCAAAGTATTCTGCCAGGGGCATTTTCCCTTTTATTATTTCGTTTACCTTTTTTCTGTAATTTTCATACGATTCCTGACCGGAAAACTCAGCATGCACCAAAAAGCATTGGGGATTTATCTGGGATTGGGCATAATAGGCATTAATACACCCCTGAAGGGAGAGCTTAAAATTCTTGTAGTGTTCAAGGATTTTAACCGCAGGCTCAATCCCGTCCTTTTTTAACGTAATCACAAGGGATTCTATTACCATAACATCTTTCCTTTCATTTGTTTTACACCATTTTACCAGATAAACCCTCCTGACACAAGCTATTTTTCCGATTTATAATTTCCAAGGAGCCTAAACTCCAGGCATTTTTCCATAATATCAAAAAGGGCGCTTTTTATGTATTCCTCTTTCAAATTTCCCAAAAAGTCAACAAAAAAGCGGTACTCAAAGCTTTTGTCCTGTATGGGGCGGGATTCTATCCTTGACATGCTCAAATTGTTTTTTGCCAAAGTTGACAAAACATTAAACAAGGTCCCGCTTTCATGGGGCAACGTAAAGGTAATGCTGATTTCATTGGCGTCATCTTTTATGGATAAAAATTTTGAAATTATGATAAACCTTGTTTTGTTGTTTTTGGAATAATTAATATTTTCTTTTAAAACCTTAAGCCCGTACTTTTCCGCCGCCCGCTTTCCCGCAATGGCGCCCTTTGTGATGTCGCCTAACTCCTTTACATATTTTGCGCTTTCGGAAGTGCTTGAGTACGGGGTCTTTTTAATGTCCGGGTGCTCTTTGAAAAACTCCTTGCATTGGAAAAACCCCTGCTCGTGGGAGAATACCTCCGAAATGGTGTCAACGCTTGCCCCTTCCACTCCCAAAAGGCATTGGTTTATCGCAATTTTTATCTCCCCGTAAATATAACAGCCATATTGCGCCAAAAGGTCATACACGTCATTAATGCTTCCCGTGGAAGTATTTTCAATGGGCAAAACCCCAAAATCGCAAATCCCTTTTTCAACGGCTAAAAACACATCCTCAAAGGTTTTTGCGTTTTTCCGTATTGCATTTTCCCCAAAATGGCTGATAGCGGCCTCTTCCGAAAAAGAGCCTTCTTCCCCGAAATATATGATTTTTGGGTTTTCAATTTCCTTTTCGTTTATTTTTATAAATTCCCTAAGCCGCCGTTTCCTCACCTCATCCCCGATAATTTTAGACTGAAGGGCCCTGGATTTTTCCATAATCAAACTAAACAAATCATATACCGCGTCCCCCAATGCGGGGTCTTTTACAAGGTTTAATTTTTCATTTAGGAGTTTCCTCTCCCTCTCAGGCTGAAAAACGGGAAGGTTATTTTCCTTTTTATATAACGCTACTTTTTTGCATAATTCCATTCTATCTTCAAACAGCTTCAAAATCTTTTTATCAATTTCGTCAATTTCTTTTCTCAAATAATCAATCTCCATACTACCATACCTCATCAATATAATAATTCACATAAAGCCAGCGCGAACGCGCTTTCTATCACAGGCACCGCCCTGTGGGCAATACAGGGGTCGTGCCTTCCCTTAATTTGAAGTTTCGCGTTTTCGCGGGTTTTAATATTTATGGTGTCCTGTTCCTTATAAATTGATGGTGTGGGCTTTACCACAACCCTGAATATCACGGGCATG
>JAAYMJ010000247.1 GCA_012521455.1 Clostridiaceae bacterium | reverse complement strand
TCACAATTTTCGCGTTTGTGTACTCGTTTGTGGACTTGTTCTTAGCAAGCTCAATCGCAAACGAAATATATAACTTCGCGTTTAACCGAAACAACATAGGCGTAGGTTCGGCGCTTTCCGTGGTTTACATGGTCAACGTATTGCTTGCGCTTGCAATTATGTTGTTTATCTTAGCAAAGGTGGTGAAACTTGATTATGGCAGCAAATAATTTTGTTAAAGCAGTCAAGAAAAAGTGGAATGACAATTCCTTAGCCGACGGCCTTTTAGTAAAGAGAAGGTCACGGGAGTTTGTGTTTAATATCTTTACTATTTCTCTTATAATTGGCCTATGTTTTGCTATACTATACCCCATAATCAAGATTTTCCCCGTTATCTTCAATGACGTTGAAGACCTCGGAAGCCCTGATATTGTGTGGGTGCCGATACGTTGGTCGGTAATCAGCTTTAAAGCGGCAATACGCCTTGTGTTTGGAAACTTTGTCACAATGGCACAATCACTTCTATATTCTGTGGTAATCGCCGCAATCCAGGTGTTTGTGTGCTCAATGGCAGGGTATACACTAGGAAGGATTAAATCAAAATTTAACGATATAATCTTCATCCTTGTAATTGTAACCTTTGTGGTGCCGCCGCAATCACTACTTATTTCCCAATACCTTAGGTTTAAGCAGTTTGATGTTTTCGGATTGTTTAAGCTGTTTACAGGCAGCACAATTGACTTAATTAACCAGCCAATTACATTGTTTATCCTGGCGTTTTTCGGGTTTGGGCTAAAGCAAAGCCTGTTCGTGTTCCAGTTCAGGCAGTTCTTCAAAGGGCTACCCGGTGAATTGGAAGAAGCGGCGTATATTGACGGCTGCGGATTTTACCAGACCTTCTTCAGGATTGCCCTACCCAACGCGGTTCCTGCTATTATGACGGTTTCCATATTGTCATTTGTGTGGAACTACGGGGATACATATTACACCGGCTACTTCCATCCGAAGGGCCCCTACTTGAGCATTGCGCTAAACCAAACTTTCGCGTCAACAAACGCTAACAACGTGGTTACCGCAGTGCAGACATGGTACGACAAACCGGGCGCTACAACCTTTGCTTTTGACGCGGTAAAACAGGCGGCAGCGCTAATATATCTTGCGCCACTGTTAATCATTTACTTCTTAATTCAAAAGAGGTTCGTAGAAAACTTCGAACGTTCCGGTATCGTAGGTTAATAAAAAATGAAATAAACGCCCCCGCAATCTGCGGGGGCGTTTTGTTTTATGCGCGCGCAATAACAAACAGCGCTCCCATCCCATATAATAGCTTATGTAAAATAGGAATGGGAGTGAAAAAATTGATTACCATAAGCTTGTGCATGATAGTAAAAAATGAGGAAGATGTCCTTGAAAGATGCCTAAACTGCGCAAAGGAATTTGCGGATGAAATAATAATCGTGGACACGGGCTCCACCGATAAAACCGTTGAAATTGCCAAAAAATTCACCGATAAGGTGTACCATTTCAAATGGGTTAATGACTTTTCAAAGGCAAGGAATTATTCTTTTTCAAAAGCCACAATGGACTATATAATGTGGATGGACGCCGACGATGTGGTGCTGCCCGAGGACATAGAAAAAATAAAAGAATTGAAAAAAACCTTGGATAAAAGCGTTGACTGCGTTATGATGAAATATAACATTGCCTTTGATGAAAACGGCAACCCCACTTTTTCCTACTACCGGGAAAGGCTACTAAAGAGGGAGAAAAACTTTACATGGCATGAGCCTGTCCATGAATGCATAACCCCTTCGGGGAATATAATTGAAGTGGATATCGCGATAACTCATAAAAAAGAAAAACATACTTCCTCGGACAGAAACTTAAAAATCTATGAATCCCTCATAATGCGGGGCGAAAAACTATCCCCGCGGGGGCAGTTATACTACGCAAGGGAGCTAAGCGACCACGGCAAATTCGATAAAGCAATTGCCCAGTTTGAAAAATTTTTAAAAATCCCAAACACATGGATTGAGGATTTTGTAACCGCCTGCTTAAAATTAAGCCATTGTTACAGGATGATAAACGAAAAAGAAAAGGCCTTGGGGGTTTTGTTTAAAACCTTTGAAAGGACTACGCCACGGCCCGAGGTTTGCTGCAATATCGCGTCAATACTGTTTGAAAAAGGGATGTTAAATGAGGCAAAATTTTGGTATGAGCTGGTGCTAAACTTAAAACAGGAAAAAACCTGGGGCTTTGTAAACCACGACTACCTTGGCTTTATCCCCGCAATCCAGCTTTGCGTGATATATGACAGGCTCGGGGACAGGGAACAGGCCATAAAATATAATAATTTAGCCAAAAAGTTTAAGCCCAACCACCCCTCGGTTTTATATAACGAAAAATATTTTGAAAGCGTAAAAAAATAATGTTTTATATTGACTTTTATATCACCCCAATGCGGGGCAAATGGGATAAAAAAAAGAGCTTGGCGTGTGCCAAACTCTTTTTTTATAAAGGGTTATATTTATATTAATACATACCGCCCATGTTGCCCATGTTAGCCGCGCTGTCTTCCTTTTCAGGCTTGTCGGCAACAACGCTTTCGGTTGTCAAAATCATGGAAGCAACGGAAGCCGCATTTAGTAGCGCGCTTCTTGTAACTTTTGTCGGGTCAACGATACCAGCTTTCACCATGTCAACAAATTCGCCACTTAGTGCGTTGTAACCAATGCCTTTTTCCATCTTCTTAACAGCTTCAACTATAACCGCGCCTTCAACGCCTGCATTTAGGGCGATTTGCTTTAAGGGCTCTTCTAGGGCTTTAAGTACGATTTTAACACCGGTCTTTTCGTCCCCATCAAATTTATCCAAAAGTTTTGATACGGATTCAATAGCGTTAATGTACGCGGTACCGCCGCCTGCAACAATGCCTTCTTCAACAGCGGCTTTTGTAGCAGCGAGCGCGTCTTCAATTCTTAGTTTCTTTTCCTTCATTTCGGTTTCGGTAGCAGCGCCCACTTTGATTACAGCTACGCCGCCTGCAAGTTTAGCAAGCCTTTCTTGTAATTTTTCCTTGTCAAATTCAGAAGTGGTTTCTTCGATTTGTACCCTAATTTGGTTAATTCTGTCCTCAATTGCCTTCTTGTCGCCTAGGCCATCAATAATAATGGTGTTTTCTTTTTGAACTTTAACCTGTTTTGCCCTGCCTAGCTGGTCAAGGGTGGTTTCTTTTAGTTCTAAGCCTAGTTCGGAAGAAATAACCTGGCCGTTTGTCAAAATAGCGATATCTTCAAGCATTGCCTTTCTCCTGTCGCCATATCCCGGCGCTTTAACGGCAACGCAGGTGAAGGTGCCTCTTAATTTATTCACAATCAATGTAGCCAAAGCTTCGCCTTCAACATCTTCAGCAATGATTAAAAGCTTCTTGCCTTGTTGAACGATTTGTTCAAGGATTGGCAATATGTCCTGAATGTTTGAAATCTTCTTGTCGGCAATTAAAATGTACGGGTCATCAAGGACAGCTTCCATCTTTTCAGAGTCAGTAACCATGTAGTGGGAGATATATCCGCGGTCAAATTGCATACCTTCCACAACTTCGCTGTATGTTTCGCTGGTCTTGGACTCTTCAATGGTGATAACGCCGTCTTTGGACACTTTTTCCATAGCGTCAGCGATTAGTTCGCCAATGGAATCGTCGGACGCGGAAATTGCCGCAACCCTTGCGATATCCTTTCTTCCTTCAATAGCGCGGCTGTTTGCCTTAATGGTTTCAACAGCGGCCTGCACTGCCGCGTCAATACCCTTTTTCAAAATCATTGGGTTTGCGCCTGCGGCAACGTTTTTAAGCCCTTCCCTGATTAGGGCCTGAGCAAGCAAGGTTGCGGTTGTTGTACCGTCACCTGCAACGTCATTGGTCTTTGTTGCTACTTCTTTTAATAGGTTTGCGCCCATTTTTTCAAAGGGTTCTTCCAATTCAATTTCTTTTGCGATTGTAACACCGTCGTTAGTAATTAGTGGAGCGCCGAATTTTTTATCTAAAACAACGTTTCTTCCCTTTGGTCCCAATGTAACTTTAACAGTGTCAGCTAATTTGTTAATACCTGCTTCTAACGCGCGCCTTGCGTCTTCACCGAATTTGATTTCCTTAGCCATCTTTATTCCTCCTTTTTATTATTCAACTTTTGCTAAAATGTCGCTTTGACGCAAAATTGTGTATTCTACGCCGTCAATCTTAACTTCAGTTCCGGCATATTTGGAAATTATAACTTTATCCCCAACTTTAACAGTCATTTCAATTTCTTTGCCGTCAACATTGCCGCCAGGCCCTACCGCAACTACTTCAGCAATCTGCGGTTTTTCCTTTGCTGAGCCTGCAAGCACGATACCGCTTTTTGTTGTCTCTTCGCTTTCAAGCATTTTTATAACGACTCTGTCAGCTAAAGGTTTAATATTCATAAATATAACCCTCCTAATTTATGATTTTCGATTATAAATTTATTAGCACTCATAAATGGTGAGTGCTAATCACAATCAATATATTACTCTAACTAGCAAAATGTATCAAGGATAATTTTTACGGAAAAATCTTCCGAAATCTTAAAAATTCTTTTGTTTACTAAAAAATTCTTTCGTTTTCTAACTTTTTGTCCCTTTTGTATTAATTTTTAATTCAAAAGTAATTTTTATTAATGGTTAATTGTAAAATCAAATTGAACACCTAAAAAAATAGATCCATGGAGGATTCTTTGGTAGAATTAAGTTACCACACAAAACCCTACAAAGGAGATCGCAACCATGGATCAAACTTATTCTACCAC
>JAAYMJ010000001.1 GCA_012521455.1 Clostridiaceae bacterium | reverse complement strand
CGCCGCCATAAGCTCAATACCCGCGGTTTTCATGCAAAATATCATAGCGATAGTTGAGCAAAACTGGAAATACGGCACATGGGACGCGGTCGGCGGGAGAATACTCCAGTTGGTAATGATACTTGCGGTATTTTATGTTTTATCCTTAGCAAGCGGCATAATTTACAATCAAATGATGGCGATAATCACCCAGGGGACATTGAAAAAATTCAGGGTTAAGATGTTTAACAGAATGCAGACCCTTCCCATAAAATATGTTGACACCCATAACCACGGGGACATTATGAGCTACTACACCAACGACATCGACACCTTAAGGCAGATGATTTCCCAAAGCTTCCCCCAGCTTTTGGTGTCAGCGGTAACCGTCACAACGGTGTTTTTCATCATGGTTTATTACTGCATATGGCTTACAATAGTTGTGATTCTAGGCGTAATAGCCATGCTTTTTGTAACCAGAAGGGTTGGCGGGGGCTCGGCGAAATACTTTATTAAACAGCAGAAGGCCATCGGCCGCCTTGAGGGTTTTGTGGAAGAAATGATGAACGGGCAAAAAGTAATCAAAGTCTTTTGCCATGAGGAAGAAAGCAAAAAGGATTTTGACAAAATCAACGAAGCTTTATTTCACGACGCAAGGAACGCAAACAAGTACGCAAATATCTTAGGCCCTATTTTAAATAACATAGGAAACGTGCTTTATGTAATAGTGGCAATTTCGGGCGGGTGTTTGCTTGTGTTAGGCGCCCCGAATTTCAGCATTTCAGGGCTTCCCATGGGAATAAGCATTGTGGTTCCCTTTTTAAACATGACAAAGCAGTTTGTGGGAAACATAAACCAGGTGTCCCACCAAATTAACGCAGTCGTAATGGGCATGGCAGGTGCCCGAAGGATTTACGATTTAATTGACGAAAAACCTGAAGAAGACCACGGCTATGTAACCTTGGTAAATGTAAAAGAAGAAAACGGGGAACTTGTTGAGTGCGAAGAACGCACGGGCATTTGGGCCTGGAAACACCCCCACTCCGACAGCACTGTTACTTACACAAAGCTTGAAGGCGATGTGAGGTTATTTGACGTGGACTTTGAATATGAGGAAGGTAAGCCGGTTTTACATGATATAAGCCTTTACGCAAAGCCGGGGCAAAAGGTGGCCTTTGTCGGCGCGACAGGGGCGGGCAAAACCACTATAACAAACCTGCTAAACCGCTTTTACGATATTGCCGACGGAAAAATCCGCTATGACGGCATAAATATAAATAAAATCAAAAAAAGCGACTTAAGGCGGGCAATAGGCATGGTTTTGCAGGACACAAACCTGTTCACTGGCACGGTTATGGACAATATCCGCTACGGGAAACTGGACGCGACGGACGAAGAATGTATCAACGCGGCAAAACTTGTGGGGGCGGACGATTTTATCTCACGCCTTCCCAACGGCTATGACACTTTAATAACCGAAAACGGCGCGAATTTATCCCAGGGCCAGCGCCAGCTAATCTCAATAGCCAGGGCCGCTGTGGCGGACCCGCCGGTTATGATTTTAGACGAGGCAACCAGCTCTATTGACACAAGAACGGAAGCAATCGTTCAGCAGGGCATGGACGCTTTAATGAAAGGAAGAACCGTGTTTGTAATCGCACACCGCCTTTCTACGGTTAAAAACTCCGATGTGATTATAGTTTTAGACCACGGAAGGATAATTGAGCGTGGAAATCATGAACAGCTCCTTGCCCAAAAGGGGCAGTATTACCAGCTCTACACCGGGGCATTCGAGCTTGAATAAGAAAAATGCAGGCGAAAGCCTGCATTTTTGCTAAATTTTTATGGTATAATGATAAATGGTATAATGATAAAAACCTCCGGGGTGGTTTTATGAAATTTGGATTTAGAAAACCAAGCATAAAAAAGAGCATTGCCGCCAGAACTTCATATAAAAGGTTTATCCGGCATAACTTAGGCATAAAAGCGCCAAAAGGGCTTGGGCTTATTACAAACCCCAAAAAAGCGGTGTATAACAAAGTTTACCGCAGAACTACAAAAAGCATTTTTGATATTTTTAAACTTTTTAAATAAGGACGGTTCATATGGTAATTTTAATTTCAGGCGCCTCCCACTGCGGGAAAACATATCTGACCCAAAAAATGCTTGAAAAATATAAAATCCCGTATTTGTCCATTGACCAACATAAAGATGGGGTTGATACGCTCAAAATACACCAATTTAACCCCCTATGACGATGAAAAACTGACGGAATACCTGTGGCCAGTAGTGCGGGAGATTGTGAAAACAAATATTGAAAACAATCAAAATATAATTATTGAAGGCTGCTATATCCCCTTTTGGTGGAGGGATGATTTTTCAATTTATTATCTTTCACACATAAAATATATCTGCCTTTGCTTTTCCGAAAGTTATATAAAAAATAACCTTGATAAAATCATAAAATATTCAAATGTTATAGAGTCAAGGCTGGATAATTCCTATATTACCAAGGAATATTTAATTGAACAAAACAAATACTACCTTGAGGGCTGCCAAAAGCACAATTTAGAATATCACATTTTTTATGATGATTTTGAAAAAGAAATAAGTAAGCTTTTAACATAAAAGGAAATAAAATTAGTTTTATCTTTAAATCTTTATGGGTAGTAAGAATAAATCAGGTTACACTCAAACACATAAAACCCCCGTTACGGGGGTTTTTCAATTTAAGGCATAGCCCAAATAAACTTTAAACGTATAAGGCGTTTGCTTTTGCCAAATATATTTTAGCATTTTTTCAAAAAACGCTTTTTCCGATGGGGCGAGCATATCCACTTTCCATTTTATATATACAATATGGGTGGATATTTTATTTATATACTAATATTTCATGTTTGTTTTTATTTTTACGGCGGTCTATTACATACGCAGCATTTCTGTTTAGTCACTTTTGATACGCGGCTATCGCGTGGTTTTCACAAAACAACAAAAAAGGTGGCTTCCGCCACCTTTTTTATATCATTATTGTAGAAGTTGTAAAATTGCCTGAGGAGCCTGATTAGCTCTTGCAAGCATTGCCTGAGCCGCGTTTTGTAAGATTTCCTGGCTTGTGTAGTTAACCATTTCTTCAGCCATATCCACATCGCGGATAACGGATTCTGCGCTTTGTAGGTTCTGAGCTGAAGAATCTAGGTTTGAAATCTTATATTCAAGCCTGTTTTGTACAGCCCCTAGTTTTGCGCGTTGGTCATATACGAACTTCAACGCGTCGTCAACCTTTGTGATGATTGTGCGTGCTTCAGCTTGGTCGGAGATGTCATCGGAGCCGTCAAATTGTAGTGAAACGCTTCTTACATCGGCAATTTCAAGGGTTAGTGTATCCCCTT
>JAAYMJ010000246.1 GCA_012521455.1 Clostridiaceae bacterium | reverse complement strand
ACGCCGTTTTGATATACATCAAAGTAATTTACGTTTCCAATCCTGATTAGCTTTACAAACCAGTTTATAATGTTTCTAAGTATTTCTTTAAAAGTTAAAAATCTTTCAGGTTCTTGTTCATTATTAACAGTGGATTTTTCTTCTTCTTGCGTGGAGTATGACCCGTCATTTTTAGGCGGCGTGACTTTTCCTTCCTTTTCAAGCCTGATTACCGCCTCAAGTAAGTCACCATTTGTTTCTTCCAAAATCCTTTTAGCCTCTTCATAGGAAATATTTGCCCTTGCGCAAAGGCGTTCAGCTTGTTCTAAAGTTACCATGTTAATACCTCCTGCTCTTTTATTATGCCATTATAATAGCAGGAATGCCTTAAAATAAAATTTGGAAAAGATTAAAATTTGATTAAAATTTACACGCCTTGCGAAAAGTAGTACCCAACCCCGCGCTTTGTAACGATATATTTGGGGTTTGCGGCGTCTGTTTCAATCTTTTCCCGAAGCCTTCTTACCGTAACGTCAACGGTTCTCACGTCGCCATAGTATTCATAGCCCCAAACTTTTTCCAAAAGCTGTTCGCGGGTAAAGATTTTATCAGGGGACAGGGCCAAAAACTTCAAAAGCTCAAATTCCCTCAATGTCAAATCCACAACTTCCCCGTTCTTTTTAACTTCGTACCTTTCGGTGTTAATTTCAAGCCCGTTGAATTTCAAAATTGCGCCTTCATTTTCAGGAACATTTTCAGCCACATTCCTTCTTAGGTTTGCTTTAACCCTAGCAAGAAGTTCCCTTACTGAAAAAGGCTTTGTTATATAGTCATCAGCGCCCAATTCCAACCCCAAAACTTTGTCCACTTCTTCCTCACGGGCTGTAAGCATAATTATGGGCATGCTCTTTTTCTCCCTGATTTTCCTGCACACGGTAAAACCGTCCATTTTTGGCAGCATAACGTCTAAAAGTACAAGGTCGGGGTTTTGGGAAATTGCTTTATTATATCCGTCTTCCCCGTCGTAGGCTTCGATTACGGAATAGCCTTCTTTGACTAAATTGAATTTTAAAATATCCACGATGGGCTTTTCATCATCCACAACAAGAATAACTTTATCCAACCAAATCTCCACCTTTAATTTATTGATCATTCATATTTTATCTTATTTTTCCAATAGTGTCAACCAAAATACAAGGCCGTAAAGGTGTTTTAAACAGTTTGTAAATTTTACCTGAAAATATTAAAAGGGTAAACCTTAAAACAAGGTTTACCCGGTAAAGGAGAAAAGTATGAAAGTTTTTTTGCAATTTTAGCTTAATTTACTTTTATTAACAATTTATGAATTAATTTTTAATTTTTAGTTATTTCCCCTTGCTGGCTTTCATTTTGAGCGTTTTTGTATTCATTTAAAATTTCCATAAATTCTTTTCCCGTTATGGTTTCTTTTTCGATTAAAAATTCCGCGATTTTTGTTAGGACTTCCCTGTTTTCCTTTAACATTTCAACCGCTTTATTGTAGCAATCCTTAATCACCTTTTGCACTTCCTCGTCAACCAATGCTTCGGTGATATTTGAGCAATAGGACACGTTTCTTCCGTCAAGGTACCTGTTTTCAACGCTTTCCAGCGCCATCATGCCGAATTTTTCGCTCATGCCGTATTGGGTAATCATGCTGCGGGCAAGGCGGGTTGCCCTTTCAATGTCATTTGCTGCCCCCGTTGTCATGGTGTTAAACTCCACATCCTCAGCGGCCCTTCCCGCAACCAATACCACGATTTCGTCTAGGATTTCATCCTTTGTCATTAAATATTTTTCCTCTTCAGGCATTTGAAGGGTATAGCCCAAAGCCCCCATTGTCCGCGGCACTATGGTGATTTTTTGGACAGGCTGGGCATTTTTTGACAGGGCCGCGGCCAGCGCATGGCCCACTTCGTGAAAGGCCACAAGGCGTTTTTCTTTGGCGGATAGTATCCTATCTTTTTTTTCTTTTCCCGCAATTATTACTTCAACCGCTTCAAACAAGTCTTCCTGTTTTACACGGTCGCGGCCCATTCTTACCGCGCGGAGGGCTGCCTCGTTTACGATATTAGCCAAATCCGCGCCTGCCGCGCCGCTTGTGGCAAGGGCGATATCATGCAAGTTTACATCGTCGCCTAGTTTTACGTTTTTCGCATGAACTTTTAGTATTTCTTCCCTTCCCTTTAGGTCGGGCTTTTCAACGATAATTCTCCTGTCAAACCTGCCGGGGCGGAGAAGTGCTTTATCCAACACTTCAGGCCGGTTGGTCGCGGCTAAAATCACGACCCCTTTTGATGAGTCAAAGCCATCCATTTCAGCAAGGAGCTGGTTTAAAGTCTGTTCCCGCTCGTCGTTCCCGCCTCCGCTAATTATCCCGTCCCTGCTTTTTCCTATGGCGTCAATTTCATCAATAAAAATGATACACGGCGCATGGTCGCTGGCCTGCTTAAACAAATCCCTGACACGCGACGCGCCAACGCCCACAAACATTTCAATAAAGTCGGAGCCTGATAGGGAGAAAAAGGGAACATTCGCCTCCCCTGCCACGGCTTTTGCCAAAAGGGTTTTGCCAGTTCCCGGCGGCCCCACAAGGAGCGCCCCTTTTGGCTGTTTCGCGCCGATTGCGATATATTTTGAAGGATTGTGCAAAAAGTCCACAATTTCATACAAGGACTCCTTTGCCTCATCCTGTCCCGCTACGTCGTTAAATGTAACCCCTGTTTTTTTCTCAATGTATACCTTTGCCCTGGACTGACCCATGGAAAATACACCGCCGCCGCCCCCTATTTTGCTTGTCATCTTCCTCATAAGAAGGGTTGACAATAGATAAAAAACCCCGATGGGCAAAACCCATGAAATGAAGAAATCCATAATGGGGCTAGAGTTTTGTATTTCGGTTTTAAATTCAATGTCTTGGCTCTCAAGCCTTTCAATTAATTTTGGGTCGGCAACATAACCTGTGTAAAAATAAAGCTTTTTAGCTTTTGCAAGCTCTAGTTTTATCCTTCCTGTAGGGGTATAGTCGTTTTCAAAAAATTCAGGTTTGGGTACAATGATTATCCTGTCGCTTTTTATAAGCACTGAGTCAACCTGGCCATGTTCTACCATTTCTATGAATTTATTGTAAGTAATTTCTTCGTTAAACCTGTCGGGGAAAAAGGATAGCAGGTAATTTATCAAAAAAGTAATAGCAAGGGATATAATCAAAAATATTATTATACCCTGGTTAAAACTGCTATTCTTTTTGTTTTTATTTTCATTCATAAAAACACCTCGTTTTAGTTTATCTGAAAGAAAAGATTTTCCTGGTTTTAATTATTATAATATAGCTTAATGTATTAGTCAATTTATATACTTTTATTATAAATTAAAAAGATTAAATATCCATGAATTAAAAATGAACAATTGAAAAATTATTCTATTTATTTTATGCAAAATGCGCTAAAAAGTATAAACAAAAAAACAAAAAAAATCACACATTTATGCCTTATTCATATTATGTATTGAGGGATTTACCCAATAAAATTTATGGGAGGAAAATAAAGCATGAATGAAAGAATCACAGCAAGTATCGACAGATGTAAAAAACATGGCGGCGAAGTATGCATTCAAGTCGATAAAATTTACGATTCTTGCCGTGACAAAGAGTGCTTGGAAAACCTAAGGGTTTATCTAACACAAAGCGGCCAAAACACAGTGGACAGAGCTATTAACATTAAACCACGAAAGGCAGAAGTAATCTGGGTATTTAGCGATGTTGAGCAAGTTCCTTTCAATAGAGGTTTTTACACAGTTGACTTAAAATTCTTCTTCAAAATAACCCTTGACGCATTTACCGGCATTCAAAGACCCACAACCGTGGAAGGACTTGCTACATTCGACAAAAAAGTTGTACTATTCGGCTCTGAAGGAAATTCAAAGATTTTCCAATCCATCTACAAGCCCGATAACTACGATACACAACTATGGAAAAAGACCAATATGCCAAAAGCTGTTGTTGAAGTAGTTGACCCGATTACATTAGGCGCTAAAATCGTTGACATCTGCGACCATCACTGCAGGTGCGAAGAAAACGAAATTGAATTCACAAGCATTCCTGAAAGCATCCACAGGGTATTTGACGAAGTGCTTGTGCTTGACGGAGAAAACAAAAGAGTATATGTATCCCTTGGTCTATTTAGTATTATTAAACTTGAAAGAAATGTTCAAATACTTATCCCGTCTCATGAATTCTGCATACCTGAAAATGAATGCATCGCCGCTACCGACGACAATCCTTGCGAACTATTTGAAAGAATTAAATTCCCGATTGACGAATTCTTCCCGCCGCAAAGGGAAGACTTTGAAAGCGCAGAAGGGTTCTTTAACGACACAAGGACAAAATACCAAGACTAAAAATAAAAGGAGGCAAAAGCCTCCTTTTATTTTTCTACTTTTTCCAAAGATTTTGCCGGGTCAGGATATGTTTTTTTAGCGTTTTTTATTTTATCCAAAAACCTTGTGGAATAGGACAATGTTTTTGAGGGGCAGGCGTCAATACAGTGCCCGCAGCCTACGCAAAGAAGGTCTGCCACATCTTCCCCTTTTTGCGCTTTTTCCATGATTTTTATGGACATGGGGCATGTGTTGTTGCACCGCAGGCAGGATACGCATTTTGTATTGTTGGTTTTAATGCGCTGCCCTGAAAGTTTAGATATAAATCCCAAAAATGTTCCCAAGGGGCAGTAGTAGCAGTATCCCCTGCCAATAAAGAAAATCCAAAAAAACATTGAAACAAAAAGCTCAAAAAACAAATATTTCACAAGTTCAATTTTTCCTGCCGCTTTTGAAATGTCAAAAACGGGTATGCCTGATAAAAACAATACCCACCAAAGGGATAAAAACGCGGATAACGCAAAGATTGCCCACTTTATAACGGCAAATATTTTTTTGCCGCTTTTTGTAACCTTCTTTTTCTTCCCCGCCAAAGGTATGGCAAAGTCAAAAACTTCCGCGGCAAACCCGTTAAACAAGCACAAAGTTGAGCACTGCCAGCGCCTTCCGAATAAAAGTGTGCCAATTAAAACAATTGCGGTCATAATAACGTAAAAGATAAGGGCGCAAGTAATGCCGAAAGTCCCCCATAGGGGATGGCGGGTTAAGTAAATTGAAGATTCCGGGTACATAAGCTGTAAGGGTGTTGTTGACCACGGCAAGGGCATGGCAAATAAATATAGCTCGGAATTTTTGGTAACAATCGGGGCAATAATATGTACGCACAACGCGGAGGCAAAAAAGCCAATCAGGTTTTTCTTCCGCATTTTTGCGCTGCCTCCGGCAATTTTTATGGTTAAAAAGCCGCAGATTAGGATAAAGGCGGTCTTTACATAGTTTTCGTAAAAATGCCATACCCATGATATTATTTGGACCACATCAGCGCTTGCCCTGCTTTTGTAACCGTTATTTAAGCCTGCGATTACAAAACACAATATAATATAAACCCACAAAATTATTTTTGTCACTTTTATATAATGGTTCCTCAAATTAGCACTTCCTGTCAATTTACTTTAAGCCAATACATTTTCCCATCTTTAAAACAAAAATCTATTATACCTTCGTCACATAAATAAGAAAGGTATGCCTTTATGGTTGTTTTTACAATAATGTATTGGTTTAAGCTTTGTTTTAAATTATAATCCAAGATTATTTTTTGTATTATCTCCTCCTGGGTTTTTTCTTCTTTTAACATATCAAGAATTTTGTCAATAATTTCATAAGCCTTATCAATATTTAGTTTTACAAGCCTTTTTATATCAGACGACGCTTCCGCATGGGACGGCACAAAGCAGGAAGCTTTTAAATTCTCAAGCATTTTTAGTGTATTCAGGTATTCCTTCGCGTCAAACAAATAAGCTATGTGGTATTTTTCAAGGGTTTCTACGCTTATTAGGCTGTCGCCGATAAAAATTACGTCATCGGGCGTTTTAATGCCTACATGGTTTGGACTGTGGCCTTTTAAGCTGATTATTTCTACCCCGTCAGGGAGGTTTTTTACGTCAATCTTTTCCGCGTTGCTTTCCTTTGCTTTGAAATACTTGTTTTGAAGTTTTAAAAAGGGTTTTGCGCTGTACATAAGGCTGGATTCTAAAATAGTGTTATTCACAAACGCCTCTTCAATTTCGGGGGCGTAGATTTTGCAGTTTGTGCGCTTTTGCAAAAAGCCGTTTCCACCGATATGGTCAGCGTGGGAGTGGGTGTTTACAATCATTTTTAAATTTAAGTTGTTCTCTTTTAGTATTCTTAAGATTTTCCTTGCCGAGTCCTCGTCGTTTTCGGAATCTATTAACATAGCGTCGTTTTTGTTATACACATAAACCCCCACTTTTGAGGGGCAGTCAATGTAATATGTGTTTTTACCCAATTTTATAAGCTCAAACATATCCTTCCCCCATAAGACAAATCCCCTCATAAAACGAGGGGGAGATTTTATAGATAATGCGCTCTTAAATACTCAGGAGTTTCAGGCGATAAATACGCCGGCGCAATATCAAAAATAGTTTTTGCGCCATATACCCCTTCTTTATTTAACCTGTAAACCGCCCTTGCGTATGCCACTAAAATGCTTGCGGTGAATTGCGGGTTTGAGTCAAGTTTTAAGTTATATTCAATCACATGGGTGTTTTCTTCACTAAAGCCTGTTTTTCCTATTCTTATAACCGACCCGCCGTGGGGCATTTTGCTGTGGTTTTTATCAAGTTCTTCCTGGCTTATGAAGTGCACAATTGTGTCATAGTCCGCAAAATAGTTGGGCATATTTTTAATTTCATTTTCAATCCTTTCCTTGTCCGCCCCCTCTTTTGCCACAACAAAACATTCCCTCAAATGTTTGTCCCGTGTGGTTAAAACCGGGGTTTTGCCTGACCGTACTGCATTGATTGCTTCTTCTTTCGGGATTGTGTACTGCTTTGCGTCCTGCACCCCTTCAATTCTCCTGATTGCGTCAGAATGGCCCTGGCTTATGCCTTTTCCCCAGAAGGTGTAATCCACCCCTTTTGGCAAAACCGCGTTTGCAATAAGCCTGTTTAATGAAAACATGCCGGGGTCCCAGCCTACGGAAATTAAGCCCACTTTTTTGCCTTCCTTTGCCGCTTTGTCAACATTTTCAAAGTGTTGGGGGATTTTTGCGTGGGTATCAAAGCTGTCCACCACATTAAAATATCTTGCGAATTTT
>JAAYMJ010000245.1 GCA_012521455.1 Clostridiaceae bacterium | reverse complement strand
TCGAAGCCCCCTGCCACTACGAGAATAATTTAGACAAAAGGTATCAGAATTCCTATGTGGTTGTCAAAGAGCTTAAAGTTGATTTTTCAGCACGTCGAAAAACTAACTATATTGTACAAGGAGGTACATATATGAGAAAATTTGAAATCCATGAATTAGATTTAGCAGGTTTTGTAAATGAACTAAAAAATTGCAAAGGTGCAGTTTGGCTCACCACAGAAGAAGGTGATAAAATAAATTTGCAATCCGCACTTAGCAGAATCATTGGTATTATGAATATTATCGAAGGCGGGAAATTAAGCCGCGCAACCATTGAATGCGAACTATTGGAAGACGAAAGCAGGCTTTTCCGCTACAATTTATACGGAAAATCCCAAACCGAATAAAAAAACGCCGTGTTGGTTTCAACACGGCGTTTTTTTATAAAAACAAGGCTTTTGCGCTTTTATTGGCGTTATAGATTATTTTTTCATAATCTAATGTGAGATATTCCCCGCCCTTATAAAGAAGCTTTCCATTTACATATACCCTTTCAATGTCGGAGGCCTGCGCGCTGTATAGGAGATTAGAAAGCATACTGTGGCGCGGGTAAAAATGGGGCTTGTCAATGTCAAACACAACCAAATCCGCCTTCATTCCCGCCTCAATGCTTCCCGTATCGGAAAATCCCAAAGCTTCAGCCCCCCGTTTAGTCGCCATCAAAAACACGTCTTTTGAAGACAGCGCCTCAGGATTTTGGGTTGCCCCGTTTGTAAGGATTGAGGCAATGTGGATTTCTTCCAATATGTTTAAATTATTGTTGCTTGACGCCCCGTCAGTACCGATTGTAACATTAATTTTCTTTTCCTTCATCTTTGAAATATTTGCAATGCCGCTTCCTAATTTTAGATTGCTTGTTGGGTTATGGGCAACATAAACATTATATTCCCTTAAAATATCCATATCACCCTCAGTTAAATGAACGCAGTGGGCAGCGGTGGTCCTGAAGTTAAACACTCCTAAATCCCGCATGTATTCAGTGGGTGTTTTTTTGTATTTTTCCCACAAATCCGCATTTTCCTTTACGGTTTCGGACAAGTGGATGTGCATTCCCGTGTCATACTTGGCAGCCGTTTCACAAATTTTTTCAATATATTTTGGCGGGCAGGTATACACCGCATGGGGCGCGAAATCCACCCGTATCCTGCCGTCAGCTGCGTTGTGGTAGTTTTCATATAGCGTTATGTTTTCAGCAAGCCTAAAATCATTGGAAATCCCGCTTTCATCCCCTAAAAACATAAGCCCGCGGCTAAGATTTGCTTTTAGCCCTGAATCAATAACCACATTAGCCACTTCATCCATAAAGGAATACATATCATTAAACAACGTGGTGCCTGACGCAATCATCTCAAGGGCGGCAAGATAAGCCCCGCGTTTAATATCTTCCGCGGTCATTTTATCCTCAATGGGAAAGATTTTTTCAAACAGCCAAACAGAAAGAGGGTAACCGTCGGCATAACTTCGCAGGAGTGTCATGGGCGTGTGGGTATGGGTGTTTACAAAACCCGGGGTTAACATTTTGTTGTGGCCGTCTAATACCTCGTCATAATCATCCGCCGGCGCCTCTTTTCCCACAAAGGTAATCGTGTCGCCGTCCACAACAACGGATAAAATATTGTGGCCCTCTTCATTTACAACAATAAAATCCTTAAACAAAATTTTCATAAAAAAACCTCCAAAAAAAGAGCTAAATTGAATTTAACTCTTTTTAGATAATTATAAAGTTTTTTTGGGGTTGACAATGTCCCTCCAGTCAAGGTCCCCTCTTTCAAGGCCCCTAACTAGCACCTCCGCGGTTGCAACATTGGTTGCAAGGGGAATGTTGTGCACGTCGCAAAGCCTTAAAAGCGCGTTCACGTCCGGCTCATGAGGCTGTGCGGTTAAGGGGTCGCGGAAAAACAGAACTAAATCCAGTTCATTATATGCAATTCGCGCACCAATTTGCTGGTCCCCGCCTTGCGGGCCTGACAAAAACCTGTGAACAGGAAGCCCGGTTGCCTCAATGATTAAGCTTCCAGTTGTGCCGGTAGCACAAAGGTTGTGTTTTGCTAAAATCCCTTTGTAAGCGATTGTGAATTGAACCATCAATTCTTTTTTCTTGTCATGAGCAATTAGTGCTATATTCATAACATCAGTCCTTTTTATTTTTGTTTTACATTTTTTAATGGAATATTGGCTACTAAAGCAGGCAGAACCCTGCCTCCCTTTTCGCCGGGTATTCTTGTAAGCTCAATATTAAAATCTTTTTCATTGATTTCAGCGTATTTTGAAATAACCTGTATTATTTCATTTTTCATCTTCTCAAGAAGCGCTGGTGAGACCCCTGATTGGTCATGTATCAATACAAGCTGAAGCCGCTCTTTGGCAATTTCCTTTGTTTTTGTGCCTCTTTGTAAAAACCCAAACAAATCGAACATGGTCTCACTTCCTTCCAAATAGCTTCTTGAGAGAAACTAAAATTTTATTTTCATCTTCCAAGTCCATTAGGGGAACTTCCTCGCCTAAGATTCTTGCGGTAATGTTACGGTATGCCTCCCCTGCTTTGCTCTTGCTGTCTAACACCGACGGTTCCCCTTTGTTGGAGGAGGATATAATTCCCTCGTCATCGGGAACTATGCCGATTAATTTAATTCCCAAAATGTCCAAAATATCATCGCTTGATAGCATATCCCCCCGTTTTACCATGTCGGGACGAACCCTGTTTATGATTAGCTGGGTGTCGCGGATATCGGAGGCCTCAAGTAGGCCTATGATCCTGTCCGCGTCCCTTACTGCGCTGACTTCGGGGGTAGTAACAACTATTGCCCTGTCCGCCCCTGCTATTGCGTTTTTAAAACCTTGCTCAATTCCTGCGGGGCAGTCTA
>JAAYMJ010000244.1 GCA_012521455.1 Clostridiaceae bacterium | reverse complement strand
ATGTATATATATTTTTTAGTTTTCATATATATCATACACCCAACAAGTTTGTAAGTTCAACATCATAATTATTAAAAATTGCTAATTTGCGAATTTCAAATTTGTATATTTTATAGAAATTTTTTCTTTGCAACTTCATACATCATAATTCCCGCCGCAACGGAGGCGTTTAGGGAATTGATTTCCCCCCGCATGGGGATTTTTAGCAAAAAGTCGCACTTTTCCTTTACAAGGCGGCTTATGCCTTCGCCTTCGCTGCCGATAACAAGGCACACCCCGCCTGAAAAATCCGCGTCATAGACCAACCTGTCCCCGTCCATATCGGCGCCGTACACCCATATGCCTTCCTTTTTTAAATTGTCGATTTCCTTTGACAAATTCCCCACTTTTGCCACAGGGGTAAATTCCACCGCCCCTGCGGAGGCTTTCGCGGAAACCGCGCCTAAAGAGGCGCTTTCATGTTTTGGGATAATTACGCCGTGGGCACCCATTACATTTGCGGTTCTGATGATTGAGCCCAGATTGTGGTTGTCGGTGATTTTATCAAGCATTATAATAAAGGGGTCCTCGTTTTTTTCCCTTGCGCGGTCAAGTATGTCGCGGACCTGGGCGTACTTATATTCGCTAATCATGGCGATAACACCTTGGTGGGAGCCTGTTTGGCTCATCTCATCAAGGCGCTTTTTCTCAACCTCTTTAATTACTATGCCCCGCCTTTTTGCCTCATGGACAATTTTTTTCAAAGAACCTTCGATTCCGCCCTTTTTTATAAAGAGCTTGTCAATCTCCCGGTTGGCTTTTAACGCCTCAAGCACGGGGTTTCTTCCTTCAATTCTACCGCTCATAAAACCCATCCTTTTTAAAATTTAAAATAAGGCAGCATAACTACTTTAAATCAAACAAAATTGTAATCCAATTTTGCCTGATTTACAAGGGCTAATTTGAAATGCCCAAAGTAGTTAATACTGCCTTTTTATTATTTTCTTTTTGCCCCATTTTTAATTAATTTCACGATTTCACATATCACTATGGGCGAAACTGAAAGCCCGAACACAATCAGGTATTCCACATAACTTAGGGTGGTAACCCCGAAAACCTTTTGCAAAAAGGGCACAAAGAGCACCGCACATTGTAGCACAAAGGAAACCAAAAAGGCGCCTATCATGGGAAGGTTTGAAAACACGCCGGTTTTAAACAGTGATTTTTCGCTTCTGACATTAAAGGCGTGAAACAGCTGGGATAGGGCTAAAACCGCAAAGGCCATGGTATTTGCCTCAAGGTGGTCGCCATAATACATATCCCCTATTACATAGGCGGCCAATGTAATTAGCCCCACCATAAAGCCCTGCCAGCAGATTGTTACCGCAAGGCCGTCGGCAAACACGCCCTTTTTAGGGTCCCTGGGGGGCTTTTTCATTATGTCCTTATCTATTGACTCAACCCCAAGGGCCAGTGCCGGAAGGCTGTCGGTGATTAGGTTTACCCACAAAAGCTGGATGGGAATTAAAGGCATTTGGGCAAAGTTTAAAATTGTGGCGATAAACAGCGTCACAATTTCGCCGATATTGCAGGAAAGCAAAAAGTGGATTGCCTTTTTAATATTGGAATAAACCCCCCTGCCTTCCTCAACCGCCGCCACAATTGTGGCAAAATTGTCATCGGTCAAAACCATGTCCGCGGTGCCTTTTGCCACATCGGTGCCTGTAATGCCCATGGCGCAGCCGATATCCGCAATCTTTAAGGCGGGGGCGTCGTTTACCCCGTCCCCCGTCATGGCTACAATTTTGCCTCTTTTCTGCCATGCTTTAACAATTCTTACTTTGTTTTCAGGGGAAACGCGGGCAAAGACCGAGTAGTCCTCAATTACTTTTTCAAATTCCTCATCGGATAACTTATCCAAATCAGAACCTAACATCGCCTTGTCGCTGCCACTTGAAATCCCAAGCTCTTTTGCGATTGCCACGGCTGTTGTGATATGGTCCCCTGTAATCATAACGGGGCGGATACCCGCGTCTTTACATAATTTTACCGCGTCTTTTACCTCTTCCCTGGGCGGGTCAATCATGCCCACGAGGGCATAAAATACCAAATCCTTTTCAATGGTTTGCGCGTCAATTTTATCAGGCAAGGTTTCTATATCGCGGTAGCCCGCCGCCAAAACCCTGAGCGCGTCCTTTGCCATGTTTTCGTTGGCGTCATTTATTAGTTTTATCAGCTCTTCGCTTTTTTCAACCTCTTTGCCGTTGTAATTTACCTTTATGGATTTTTGAAGCATTATATCGGGGGCGCCTTTTGTGATAATGCGAAACCCTTTTTCCGTCTTATGAATGGTGGACATGAGCTTTCTTTCCGAGTCAAAGGGGACCTCCGCCACCCTCGGCATTTTTCTTTCAAGCTCATCCTTTAAAATTCCCATTCTTGCCGCCTTTTCCACCATGGCGGTTTCCGTTGGGTCCCCGAAGGATACAAAACCGTCCCCCCGCTTTTCAACGCGGGCGTCATTGCATAGGGAAAAAAGGCTGATGGCAGTATTTTCGTCGTTTCCGAAAGCTTCAATTTTTACAACCGTCATTTTGTTTTGGGTAAGTGTCCCTGTTTTATCCGAACAAATGACGCTGGCGCTTCCCAAAGTTTCAACGGCTGGAAGTTTTCTAATGATGGCGTTTCTTTTAACCATTTTGGAAACGCCCATTGCAAGCACGATTGTCACAATAGCGGGTAAACCTTCAGGTATTGCCGCGACAGCTAAACTTACGCTTGTCATAAACATATCTAGCGGCTCTTTCCCCCACATAATCCCAAGGCCGAACATTACAGCGCAAATCGCCAGCGCAACAGTTCCCAAAACTTTTCCAATCTGGTCAAGTTTTTGGGCAAGGGGCGTTTTAGTGCTGTCTTCTTCCATAATCATTCCCGCGATTTTCCCAACTTCCGTGTCCATGCCTGTCGCGGTTACCACTGCTTTGCATCTGCCATAGGTAATATTTGAAGAAGATATGACCATGTTAAACCTGTCGCCGATTGGCACATCTTCTTTGTCAATTTTGGCGTTGGATTTTTCAACGGGGACTGATTCCCCTGTGAGGGCGGATTCCTCCGCTTTTAAGTTGGCGCACTCAATAATCCTTCCGTCAGCGGGGACAAAGTCGCCGGCTTCAAGGAAGATTATGTCCCCCACCACAAGCTTTGAGGTTTCAATCTGCGCAACCTTCCCGTCACGCAAAACCTTCGCGTGGGGGGCGGACATTTTCTTTAGCGCCTCCAGCGCCTGCTCCGCTTTGCTTTCCTGAATAAGCCCCAAAACCGCGTTTATGACCACTATGGCTAAAATAATGATACTGTCTAGCAATTCTTCCCCGCCGCTTGCAATGGCAGAAACCGCCGCGGCAATTAGGAGGATGATTACCATAAAGTCCTTAAACTGCAATAAAAACCTTACGATAATGCTTTTTTTCTTTTCTTCTTCTAACGCGTTTGGCCCGTATTTTTCATACCTTTTTTGGGCCTCCTCGGTTGAAAGCCCGTAATCTTTGTCGGTTTCCAACTGCCGGATGACTTCTTCGGCCTCAAGATTGTGCCACATTTTTTCCTCCAATAAGTTAAAAATTAAACAAATAAGGCTAAAAATTATAACATGAATTTATCGTGAACAACGTTATATGCCAAATCAGCGTCTTTTTCATCAATAAGTACGGAGATTTTTATTTCGCTTGTGGAAATCATATGAATATTGATATTCGCGTCATATAACGCTTCAAACATCATGGCTGCCACGCCGGGGTTGCTTGCCATGCCTGCGCCCACAATGGAAACTTTTGAAACATTCTTTGTGTAGTTTATATCTTCAAAACCAATTACATCCTTATTTTCCTGCAATGCTTTCAGCGCTTCTTCAAGGTTGTGCTCAGCCACGGTAAAGCTGATGTCCTTTTTGTCTTCCCTTCCGATGGACTGCAAAGTAATATCCACATTTATATTGTGCTTTGCCATTAAAGAAAATACCAAAAAAGCTTTACCAGGTTTATCCTCTATATTTATTAGGGAAATCCTCGCCACATCGTTGTCCCTAGCCACTCCTCTTACCAGCATCTTCTCCACATTAACTACCTCCTTGACAATTGTTCCTTTATTACGGTTTAGGCTTGATAAAACTTCTAAATTAACATTATATTTTTTCGCCATTTCAACGCTTCTGTTATGCAAAACATTTGCCCCAAGGGTTGCAAGCTCAAGCATTTCATCGTATGAAATCTCATCCAGCTTATAGGCGTTTTTAACAACCCGCGGGTCCGCGGTATATACCCCGTCAACGTCGGTGTAAATCTGGCACAAATCCGCGTGAAGCGCCGCCGCCAAAGCAACCGCCGTTGTGTCAGAGCCGCCGCTCCCTAGCGTTGTGATGTCGTCATATTTATTTATTCCTTGGAAGCCCGCCACAATTACAATATTTTTCTTGTCAAGCTCCCTTTTTATTCTTTCCGTATCTATCCTTTTAATCCTCGCAATTGTGTTTTTGCTGTAGGTGTGAATTCCCGCCTGCCAGCCGGTAAGGGAAATTACAGGGTATCCAAGCTTTTCAATCGCCATTGCCAAAAGGGCGATTGAAATTTGTTCCCCCGTTGATAAAAGCACGTCCATTTCCCTGTTTGAAGGCTTTTCGTTTATTTCCTTAGCCTTTTCAATTAGTTCATCCGTTGTATCCCCTTGTGCGGATACAACAACCACCATGGAGTGGCCCTGGTCGTAGTATTCAACAACACGGTTTGCCACATTAAAAATTCTTTCGGCGTCTTTAACGCTGGTTCCGCCATATTTTTGCACTATTAATGCCATACTTATCCTCCATATCTAAAAATATCTAACAGCCTTATCGGCTGAATTAGCAAAAGTTAAAATTTGAATTACTTTTTAACAAAAAAAATTAAAACCCTCACTGGATTTTTTCCACTGTTGCCCCCAAATTGTCGGCTTTTACCGTAATAACCTTCCAGCATTTATTGGTCTTATCCAAATATTTTCTTATGCCGTTTTCCACTTTTCCCCTGTCGCTGTCATATAAAATTGCCGCGATTGTTGAGCCTGAACCGCTCAAATAAGCGCCCAAAGCCCCGAATTCTTCGCATTTTTTCAAAATATCGTCAAAATCCGAAATAAAATGGCTGCGGTAGGGCTGGTGTATCTTATCCTTCAGGGCGACCTTAAAAATGTCAAAATTTTCGCTGTACATCCCCAGCGCAAAAATAGTGCTGTGGGAAATATTGAACGCGGCGTCATTTAAAAGTATGTTTTGCGGCAAAATCTCCCTTGACTTTTTGGTTTTCAAGGTGAAATCAGGGATAATCAATAAAAATGAAATTTTATCAGGGACATCCTTTTTAATGTAATAAACCTCGTTTTCATAAACCATGCTGGCGGTAAACCCGCCAACCAGGCATGGGGTGATGTTGTCGGGATGTTTTTCCTCCAATAGCGCAAGATTTAAAATTTCCCTGTCCGTAAGGGGGTTTCCCAAAAGGGCGTTTGCAGCCGTCATTCCGCCCACAATGCAGGCGGAGCTTGAGCCCAAGCCCCGGGACAGGGGGATGTTGTTTTCTAGCTTTATATAAAGTCCGTCCACGCTCTTTTTAGCGTATTCAAAAACTTTTTTCATGGACTGGTAGACCAAATTTTTTTCGTCTTTCGCGATTTTGTCCTTGCCTTCGCCTTCTGCCTCAATAACCAAACCATGGCCTGTTTGGTTTACATAAATATAGTTATATACCGACAGCGCCACTCCTAAACAGTCAAATCCTGCACCCATGTTGGCGCTGGATGCAGGAACCCGGATTTTTAACATATCATTCCGCCATCCTTATTTTTGAAATAAATCCTTCAAGCTGGGAAAGCTTTTTAATTAGCTCTCCTTCATTGACAGATGGCAAAAAAAAGGCAACTTCGCCTTTTACGCCCCTTGCGTGGATAAACTCAACATCGCCGAATAACTCTTTCGCCTTCTCCCGTGCGCCTTCTTTTACCCTTATTAAGAAGGTTGAAAAGCTGTCCTTAATGTCCACCACATAGTCGGCAGACCCGTCTTCCCAATAGAATTTCATGTTCTTGTCAATGTTTTTAATGATATCAATAATATCCGCCGCAACCGCGGAAGCCGTGGGGTATTTGCCCGCGCCCTTGCCATAGAACATGCAGTCGCCTATGGAGTCGCCTTTAACTAATATCGCGTTAAACACCCCGTCAACGGAAGCTAAGGGATTGCTTGAAGGAATGAGCATGGGCGACACCCTGGCAAAGACTTTTTTGTCCTTAAGCTCGCTAAACCCGATAAGCTTTATCACCGAGTCTAGGCTTTCGGCGTATAAAATATCCTCTTTTGTTATATTATTTATGCCTTCGGTGTAAATTAGGTTATAGTCCACCTGCTTGCCATATACAAGGGAAGACAAAATGGCAATTTTCCTGCAGGTGTCGTGCCCCAACACGTCAGCGTCGGGGTTCCTTTCGGCGTATCCTTTTTCCTGGGCGCGCTTTAGCGCCTCGCCAAAGGATTTGCCTTCCTTTATCATTTTAGTGAGGATATAATTTGTGGTCCCGTTTAAAATCCCCATTATAGAGGTGATTTCATTCGCCGCAAGGCATTGGTTAAGGGGCCTGATTATGGGTATCCCCCCGCCGACGCTTGCCTCAAAGAGGTAGTTTACGTTGTTGTCCTTTGCAATCTTTAAAAGTTCCGCCCCGTGGGTCGCCACAAGTTCCTTATTTGAGGTTACCACATGCTTTTTTTGCAAAAGCGCCGCTTTTGTATAGGAATAAGCGGGACTCACGCCGCCCATTACCTCAACGACGATTTTAATATCATCATCATTTAAAATTTCGCTAAAATCCTTAGTAAAGATATGCTTTTCCTCATGATCAGGAAAATCCCTTATATCCAAAATCTTTTTAATAACCACGTCACGGCCGGTTTTCCGTTTTATGGACTCGGCGTTTTTCTTTAAAACCTCATAGACCCCCGAGCCCACCGTGCCATAGCCTAAAATCGCTATATTTATCAAAGGACTCCTTCCTTTCTTTGTGTTTTACTGGCTAGCCAGCACGCTGATTTCCTTTACCCCGTCAATTTCCTTTAATTTTTTAAGGAGGGTATCGGTATCGCCTTCCATGTTTTCGGTGGAAGCACTGATAATTATATTGGCAACTCCATTTATAGGAATGTTTTGATTAATGGTTAAAATATTGGTTTTAGCCTGGGCTAAAACATTCAAAACCTCTGACAATATCCCCTTTTTGTCCAACAAGACAAAGGATATGGTGATAATGTTTTGCATTTTATTGAAAGTAAAGACAAAATCCTTATACTTATAAAAAGCGCTCCGGGAGATGCCCACCTTGTTTACCGCCTCATTGACTGTTGACGCTTCCCCGCTGTCAAGCAGGGTCTTTGCTTTTAAGACTTTTAAAAAAACTGATGGCAATTTTGAAGCATCCACCAATATTAGACGATCATTATCCGCCATTGTGTCCACCCCGTAAAAACAAATGTGTTTACATGGTAGATATGTTACCATATACTAATTTTAAAGTCAACAGTCAAAATCAATAAATACTAACCGCCGCGCCCCTTTTTATTTGTTATTTTTGAGCTCCCAAAAATAAAATATTATTATTAAAGGTATTATGCCAACAAATTTTGAAAATAAATATAGGAAATCCTTTACTATTAAAACCCGTAAAACAAAAAAGCCTAAAAAAACCGCCTGCACAGGCGTTTTGGGCGTTTTTTGGGTTTAAAAGCGTTTTCCCCTTAAAAAACCCGGCTCTTTTTTCAATGCGCTTTAAAAAAAGCGGCGTTTTATGCGGGCGCCAAAAATTTTTCCACGCCGTAAAGTTTATAAAAACAAAAAAGGCGGGGTTTCCCGCCTTTTATTCTTCAAGTTCCTTTAATTCTTCCAATTCTTCAGGCTCAAGCTCTTCTTCAGGGGACTGGGTGATTTGCGCGTCCTTGATTATTTTTACGTCCTTTGCCTTGCACTCATAAAGCATTACCGTGTCGTCGGCTTTTTCAATTTTTACGGTTATGTCCCCTTTTAGTAAGCTCACCTTTTCAACAACGCCCCTGCCTTCGGGGGTTTCCACAATCGCACCCACTTTCGGGGTGGTCTTTAAAAGCACCTCATAGGACTCCTGCTCAAATTTTAAGCAGCACATTAGCCGCCCGCAGGCCCCTGAGATTTTGGTGGGGTTAAGCGACAGCCCCTGCTCCTTTGCCATTTTTATGGAAACGGGCTGGAAATCGTCCAAATATTTCGCGCAGCACAAGGGCCTTCCGCAAATCCCAAGGCCGCCTAAAATTTTTGCCTCGTCCCTGACCCCGATTTGCCTTAACTCAATGCGGGTACGGAATACCGCCGCCAAATCTTTTACAAGTTCCCTAAAGTCAATCCTTCCGTCGGCGGTAAAATAAAAGAGCACTTTGTTTTGGTCAAAGGTGTACTCCACGTCCACCAAATTCATTTCAAGGCCGTGCTTTTTTACTTTTTCAACAAAGATTTTTGCCGCCTCTTTTTCCTTTTTCTTGTTTTCCTCAACCTTCTTTTTGTCCTCTTCGGTAGCAATCCTTATAACATTTTTTAGGGGCGCCACGATTTCGCTGTCGTCAACTTCCCTTAAAGGGAGCACCACTTCGCCGTATTCAATGCCCCTTGCGGTTTCAACAATAACCTTGTCCCCTTGGTATATCTCAAAATCCAACGGGTCAAAGTAGTATATTTTCCCAACAGGTTTAAACCTGACTCCAATGACTTTCGCCATGTAATTCCTCCCAGCAGTTTAATAAAAGTTCCAAAATCCACAAATTTTCTTTTGAGCTTTGAGTCATTTTAGCTTTTGTGTCCAATACCAGATTTAATGACGCCAATATGCCTTTTGCGGTGACATTTTCGCAAAAGGCGCGGATTTTTTCCGAAAAATCCTGATTTATAAGCCTCAATTCATCCCCTAAAACTTTTAATATTAGCGCGTCGCGCAAAAAGGATGAAAAAAAGTCAAACAAAAAGTTAATATCATATTTTTCAAAAAAGCCTGCAATCCCAAAACAGTGGGATTTTTCATGCTGCAGGCAAAGAAGGCTTTCAATAAAGTTTTGCCTTAGGGAAAAATATTCGGGATTATTAAGCAGGCTTTCAGCCTTCCCTATGTTTCCCTCGCTGATATTTGCAATAAAATTGGCGTATTTTTCATCTATATTATGGTTTTTTTGTATATATTCCAAAACCTCTTCCCTTTTATTGGGCAAAAATCTCAAAACCTGCGCCCTTGAGCGTATAGTGGGAAGAAGTTTTTTGTCGTCCTGGGAAATTAAAATTATCACCGCATAAAGGGGCGGCTCCTCAAAAACTTTAAGCAGCGCGTTTTGGCTTGCGGCAGTCATGGTGTGGGCGTCATGGATTACATAAATCTTCTTTTTTGCAAGATAGGGCTTTATGTATATATCTCTGACCATGTTGCGGATAGTTTCCACACTAAGCTGCTTTTTGTCTTCTTCCTTTATAACCTTAAAATCGGGGTGCGCCTTGGAATTTACCAAAAGGCAGGGTTTGCATGCGTTACACGGTTTGTTTTGCCCTTCGCAGAAAATGGCTTTCGCAAACTGCCCCGCCAAAGTCTTTTTCCCAAGCCCTGGGTTTCCCGAAAAAATGTAGGCATGGCTGATTTCATTTTTATTAATTTGGTTATAAAGCTGCCTTTTTACCGCGTCCTGACCGTAAAGCTCAAACATTACACCTTTTCATGCCTTTCAACGTCTAGTACGAATATGGTCGCTCCCCCCACGTCAACTTCCACCTGCTGTGACAAATACGCCCCGTCAATTCCCGCGGGAAGGGGGGTGGAGACAATTTCCCTTCTTCTTTTGCAGTTTTCCTTTATAATGTCAATGGCTTTTTCCACGCTTCTT
>JAAYMJ010000243.1 GCA_012521455.1 Clostridiaceae bacterium | reverse complement strand
TGTCGGAAGAGCGCCCCTGATTCTATTGTCATCAGTTATATTGCCTTCTTGATCCAATGGCACGTTAAAATCGCATCGGACTAAAACTTTTTTACCAGATACATCAATATCCTTTATTGTTTTTTTATTCATTCTTAAGTCTCCCCTATTTATTTTTTAATAGACAATAATGCCCAATTTTAAGCCACACATTATTATATATAATTTTACTATCCATTTCAATAGATAAAATAAACTTTTAAAAAATTTGTGAAATATGTAACATTCTTTTTCCATTACTTACAATAATTTTTAATAAATTACCATATCTAGCCTCTAACCAAAAAAGCGGTAACGTTCGGGCCCGCGTGGGAACCGATTGTGGCTCCTAGTTTAACAATGGTGAGGCTTCTTGGCTTGTACCGCGCATAAAGCGCCTCTTTCGTCTCCTCAACCCTTGATAAATCAAGGCAGGAATGCTCAATTATCACGTCTTTGTCATTTAGGTCGTAGCCATTCTTTTCAAAGATGTCCAAGAGTTTGTCCGCCAATTTCTTGTTGCCCCTGATTTTGTCGCACGCCGCGATAAGCCCGTCTTTAATGGTCAAAACCGGCCTAATTTCCAAAAGTTTTCCGATAACCAATGTGGCAAGGTTAATCCTCCCGCCTTTTTTAAGGAATTCAATATCGCCCACTAAAAAGTAAACGGTGGTGTTTTGGGTTAAATCCAAAACCGTCTTTATAATTTCGTCCCTGTCCTTGCCTTCCTGCGCCATTTTAGCCCCCAACACCACAGGGCCGCCGTAAACGTAGGAAAAGGAATGGGTGTCCACAACTTTAATATCAATCCCCTTTTCCTCCCACAATTCATCCGCCGCGATTTTTGCGCTTTGGCATGTTCCGCTGGAGACGCCGGAGAGAGTGAAACAAATGCCGCAGTCATATCCTTCCATATTTTTTTCAAAATATTCTTTAAAAACATGGGGTGGCACCTGACTGGTCTTTGGCATAGTGGGGGAACTGATCATCCTATTATAAAACTCGTCATGATCAAAATCGTAAAAGTCCTTGATAAAGTTTTCCCCGTCAAAAGTAACGGTAAGGGGTACTACGGTTATATCATATTTTTCTGCCTCTTCTTTTGTAATGTCGCTTGCCGAATCAACAAAAATCTTAATCTTTGTCATAAGCCCTCCTAATTTTTTAAAAATTATTTTCTAAACGGTCTGCCGCCATGGGGCCTTCCCCCCATGTGGCGCGCTTGGTCGAAGGGGTTGGTAAGCGCGTTCATCTTCTGCTGTGCTTCAACCAATTTATAATACTTGCCCTTTTTAAGCATTAATTCCTCATGGGTACCTAATTCCACAAGCCTTCCCTTGTCCATAACCATAATCCTGTCGGCGTTTTTTAAGGTTGAAAGCCTGTGGGCGATGGCAAAGGTGGTTCTGTCCTTTGTTACACGGGCAAGCGCTTGCTGGATTTGGTTTTCCGTTTCGGTGTCAACGGAGGCGGTGGCTTCGTCCAAAATTAAAATTCTGGGATTTGCTAAAATCGCCCTTGCAATCGCAATTCTCTGCCTTTCGCCGCCTGAAAGCCTGTACCCGTTTTCACCGACATATGTGTCATATCCGTTTGGGAATTTTACGATAAAGTCATGGGCATTGGCGATTTTTGCGGCCCTTATGCACTCATCAATTGTGGCGTCAGGCCGCGCGTAGCGGATATTGTCTATGATGCTTCCCGAAAAGAGGAAGGTTTCCTGCAGTACCACGCCAATGTGCCTTTTGTAGTCCTCAAGCTTATAATCCCTGATATCAACGCCGTCGATTAGGATACTTCCCCGCTGAACGTCATAAAGACGCATTAGCAGATTTATTATTGTGCTCTTTCCCGCGCCGGAATGGCCCACAATACCTATTGTTTCACCTTGTTTAACTTTCAGGCTGACATCCTTTACCACTGCCTGGTATGCTTTATAACCGAATGTTATGTTTTTAAGCTCAACTTCCCCTTTAATTTCGCTGGCTTTCGGATATTTTGTGTCCACAATTTCGTTTTGCTCGTCCATGATTTCAAAACATCTTTGCGCGCTGGTTACAGCCTCGCTAATCCAACGGGGAAGGAATGAAAACCAGTTAAGCCTTCCGTAGAGATATCCCGCGTAGGTTGAAAATTTGGTCATCTCCCCTATGGTCATTTCGCCTTTTAACAC
>JAAYMJ010000242.1 GCA_012521455.1 Clostridiaceae bacterium | reverse complement strand
TAGCGTCCTTAGAAGGGATTTTCAAAACAGGGTTTATGGATGAAGCGGAAATTGCCCCGGAACTTGTTGGCTATGTTGCGATTGCAAAAGGGTTTAAGATTATAAACGGCGACGAAAACGGAAACTTCCTGCCCAAAAAAGCGTTAACCAGGGCAGAAGCCGCTATAATAATTTATAACTATCTAAGATAACCCACCTCCTTGTTATTAAGTCCATAAAATAAAAAAACATAAAGCCCCCGCGCGGGGCTTTATGTTTTTTAAAATTATTGCCTGATTTCAAACATCAGGTTTAATTTTAACAAAAGCCCCACCGCAGGGGGCTTTTTTATTTATTTTACTGCTTTTATGGTGCCGCCCTCGTCGGTAATTTCAATAAAATGCGGCCTTTCGTTGGGGGTGTTGTTGGGGGCGTGTATCGCAATATAAAGCTTGCCGTCAAGGGCCCTGAATATCATGCCGTGTCCGCCGTTTTCACGGTAAAAGGGCTCATCCATCAAAACCCAAGGCCCTTTTACGCTGCCTGTTTCGCTTTTTGCAAGGCCCAAAGCATATCCCGTGTCGCTGTGGCTTGACCAAAGCATAAGCAAGGTGCCGTCGGGGCATTTGTGCAAAAAAGGCCCGTCGGTTACATAGCACATTTTGCCTTCACCGTTTTTAAAACCCATCACCCATTTAGCGTCGCTTGCCTTAAAGAGAAGCACAGGCTCGCTTTCAGCCCGCGTGAAATCGCCGGACAATTTAATAAGGCAGATTTCCCCGTCGCAGGCCTGGGTCCACTCATGGCAAAATACCATGTATTTTTCGCCGTTTTCAATATACAATGTCCCGTCCAAACACATCCAGTTTTCAGGGGTTACGGGGTACTTTGTCAAAGGCTTGAAGTTTGCCAAAGGATTGTCGGACACTAAAATCTGAGTCCCCCTCATACGGGTTTTTGAGAAAAAGGAGGCAAACATATAGTATTTTCCGTCAATCTTATAAACTTCAGGCGCCCAGAAGTTTTTTGTGGCCCAAAAATCGGCGGTGTTTTTGAAAGCCTGATAAGGCCCGTCCCAGTTTTCTAAATCCTCGCTCACATAGGCGTCAAAGCCCCAGGCTTCATCCCCCCAGCAGTTTTTGTCCGTGGTACCGTACATGTAGTATTTTCCGCCGTCAACCAGAATAAAGGGGTCCCGGATTTGGATTTCGCTTGTTTTCATAATATAACCTCCCAAAATATCCTTATATAAAAAGTTCGGAAAAATATTTCCGAACTTTAAATTTTTATTTATTCTCTTTTTCAGGGAATAGGGCGGACAATATTTTTATGGAAAGATAAAACAACACCAAAACCAAAAATACGCCGCCTAAACCGTATAGCATAAGCAATAACCCGAGTTTCATAAAATCAATCCTTTCAAAAAGTGGCTGTTAACCAAGTAGTTTTGGAACCAAAGCTAATACCAGACTTCCCGCGATAACAGAGCCAATCTGGCCTGCCACGTTTGCGCTGACCGCGGGCATAAGGATGAAGGTCTGGGGGTCTTCTTCTTTGGCCATTTTCTGAACAATCCTTGCCGCCATGGGGAAGGCTGAAATCCCCGCCGCCCCAATCATTGGGTTTACCTTTTCCTTTGCGAATATGTTATAAAGCTTTGCAAACAGCACGCCGCCTGCGGTGTCAAAGATAAACGCCACAAGGCCTAAGATTAGTATAAGTATGGTTTCTTTCTTTAGGAAATCTTCGGCTTTCATGCTGGATCCAATGGTAATGCCCAAAAGAAGTGTCACTATATTGGAAAGCTCGTTTTGTGCCGCATGGGACAATTTTTCCAAAACGCCGCATTCCCTGATTAAGTTGCCGAACATAAGCATACCAATTAGCGGCACGCTGATGGGGGCAATAATCCCCGCGATAACTGTAATAACTATGGGGAATAGTATCAACACTGTTTTGCTCACTTTTACCTCATGGTATTCCATTTTAATCCGGCGTTCGTTTTTAGTGGTCAAAAGCCTGATAATAGGCGGCTGGATCATTGGAACCAGTGACATGTAAGAGTATGCGGCAACGGAGATTGGCCCGAGCAGGTTTTTGGCAAACTTGCTTGCCACAAATATGCTTGTGGGGCCGTCGGCCGCACCGATAATGCCGATGGAAGCAGCTTCTTTTAGCGAAAACTTGATATTTAAAAACGGGAAAATGTCCCCGATTGCCAACGCCACTAAAATGGTAGCAAAAATACCAAATTGGGCTGCAGCGCCAAAGAATATCATTTTGGGGTTTTTTAAAAGCGGCGTGAAATCAATCATTGCGCCTATTCCCACAAAGACCAAAACAGGGAACAGCTCGGTAAGAATCCCCGCGTTATATAGGATTTTTAACACGCCGTCTTCAATCTGACCGTCCCCGCCGACATATTCCCAGATAGTCTGGAGGGGCAAGTTTACCAAAATCGCGCCAAAACCGATGGGCAGCAATAGCATGGGCTCAAAGTCTTTCGCGATGGCAAGGTAAATCAAAACCCCGCCGATGATATACATTACCACCTGCTGCCATGACAAGGCGAAAACGCCTTCAAAAAGTTCTTTTAGCAAATCCAAAACCTATACCTCCCAAAATTTACGCATTAAATTGGACTTTCCCGAAGGGGAAAAGTCCAAGCCTCATTTTTTCTAAAAGATTATATAATATTGACCATAAAAAATCAATAATTTTGTAAGTTAAAATCAATAAAAATTGCCTTAGTAATTCTGTACTTTACCATATTGAATAGTAGTAAAAAAGGTGGTATCATTAATTAGAAAAGGTGTTAAAAATAAAAAGAAAGGACGGTTAAAATGAAAAAAGTTTTGGCAGTTTTGTTGTGCCTGCTTATGATGTTGCCCGTAATCCCGGCATTGGCTGAAGATGACGACGACATCCTGGTTTTTCTTGACTTTGAAAACGGCATGCCTGAAGGGGTGCGGGAATTTGACCTCACATATTTAGACGGCGTAAAGGGAAAAGGCGGATATTTTAATGGCTCGAAAGCTTACATACAGCTCCCTGACAATATTACAAAGGGGGTTTATGACTTTACCATTGCCACATGGGTAAGGTTTGAATACGCGGAGCTTGACTATCAGCGCATTTTTGATTTTGGCACGGGCACTTCCAACTATATGTTCTTGGGAACTGCCTGGACCAGCAGGAATTTGCGCTATGAGGAATTAGTGCCGGGCGGCACAAAAGTAAACAGGGACACCACAGTAACCATGCCAAACGGCGAGTGGGTACATATAGCTGTGACCAAAAGC
>JAAYMJ010000241.1 GCA_012521455.1 Clostridiaceae bacterium | reverse complement strand
GGATTTTGCCGCGTCCATAACCACATCGGAATAACCCCTGTTTACTACTACCAATATCAGTTCATATTTGGTATTATCCATATCCATCACTTCACCTTCGCCAATTTTTTCATAATCCGCAGCCAATAGCTGCATAATAAAGCTGTTTATGCCCGTTATTGGGACAGTAAACACTATACCTTTTCCCGGCTTCCTGATATCCATATCCGTTAAAAACGCCTTAAACAGTTGTGGGATTTTATGAGAAGGTGCCAAAGTAATTACAATGTCCTTTTCTGCTTCGCCAATTCCTAAATAATCGAGGATTTCCGAATTTGCGGTCCCATGCCCAAAGAAAAGAAAATGCACGTTTAAGTCTAATTTGTTGCAAATCCGGGCGATTTCTTCCCCATGTCCCCTATTTACTATTGTCGCCACTAATTTTATACTCATTAGGGGTTGTTCCTTTTTCATCTTCCGCCACCTCCTCATAATCTATGATTTCATCTTCAACCAAGAATACCTCACCGGATATGATTTCAGTTTGTTCTTTAATCTTCCTGCTGTAAATAAAGCCCATAACCTGAATGGTAATAAACGGCGTCATGAAAACCATAGCTACTATTCCAAAAGCGTCCCTCATAATGTTTCCGCCAACAGATTCACAGGCGCCAATTGCTAAGGGCAAAAGGAAGGTTGCCGTCATTGGCCCGCTTGCCACGCCCCCTGAGTCAAAGGCAATCCCTGTAAAAATTTTGGGCACTATGAAGGATAGTGCAATTGCCAAAATATATCCGGGAATTAGGAAATAAAATATTGAAATGCCAGTCAAAACCCTTGTCATAGCAAGCCCCAATGAAATGCTCATGCCAATTGACAGGCTTATCATCATGATTTTTTTGGGGATTGCGCCTTTTGACACTTCTTCAACCTGCTTGTTTAATACGTGGACAGTAGGCTCTGCCGTAATGATAAAATAGCCTATAATCATTCCCAGCGGGATTAAAATCCAATTATATGGTTTTTCCGCCAAAACTTTTCCAATGTAATGCCCCGCCGGCAAAAACCCGACATTTACGCCGGTCAAAAACAAAACCAATCCTACGATTGTGTAAAGAAGGCCAACAAAAACTTTGATAATTTCACGTCTTGTAAACCTTTTGGATAAAACTTGGAAAATCAAAAAGAATAAAATAATCGGCAAAATTGCCAGGCACACTTCTTTGGTATAGATTGGTAAACCTTTAATAAACTCTATGGCAACGTCCCGGGTAGTAAATACGTCGGGAACAGAGATTGCAGCGTAATCAGCGTTGGTGGGGTTATACCAAATCCCCAAAATTAAAACCGCCAAAATCGGCCCGATACTGCATATTCCCACAAGCCCGAAACTGTCGTCCTGGGAATCTTTGTCGCTTCTAATTAACGCCATGCCGACACCAAAAGCCATAATAAACGGCACCGTAATAGGGCCCGTTGCAACCCCACCTGAGTCAAAGGCCATGGCGATAAAATCTTTTGGCACGAAAATGGCTAGCACAAATACTAATGTATAAAAAAGTATAAGCACAAGGGACAAATCAATCTTAAATAGTATTCTCAAAGCGGCAATTGCCAAAAATATCCCCACGCCAATCCCCACAGTCCAAATAAGCACAGGGTCGGGAATTGACGGCACCTGATGGGCCAAAACCTGCAGGTTAGGTTCCGCAATAGTTATTATAACACCCAGAATAAAACTTGCAACAGTTAAAAGCAAAATCTTTTTTGATTTAGTCAGCTGTATGCTAATGCCTTCCCCTATGGGAATCATGGCAACGTCCGCGCCCAGGGCAAATAACCCCATGCCGATTATTAAAAGCACTGCCCCTGTTAAAAAGAGCAAAGTTGTGCCTATGGGCATATCCACAATTGTTATCGAAAGCAACAGGACAATAATTGTTATTGGAAGCACGCTGGATAATGCTTCGTTAATTTTTTCCACAAGACTTTTTTTCATCCACTCACCCCGTTTTCCTAAATTAGCTGTCTTCTACTGAAAGCTGGCTGAATATTTCATTTAACACATTAAATCCATAAATTACTGCATCAATCTTTTCTTTTGGGTATTTTGATAAAATCTTGTCAAATTTTTTGACCTTTTCCCGAACCCTTGAAATCGCCCTCTCCCCTTTCTGTGTTAGTTTCAACGATACAACCCTCTCGTCCTCATGGCCGCGGGTTCTAAAGACAAAACCTTCTTTTTCAAGTTTTTTGCACATGGAAGAGATATTTCCCTGGTTGATGTCAACCCCTTTTGAAAGCTTGCCCACAGAAACCATGCCATATTTGTGGATGTAAAGCAAAATGTAAACCTGCAAAAGCGTCAGCCCTTCAGAATTCGCGATTGGGCTTAACACTTTTTCCGCGCCGTGGCGCAGCGTGTGGACAATGTTCCAAATCTCCTCTTTCAAATCGAAATCATCTAACATATTATCCCCTCTTATAACCCTCTTATAATTTTTAAAATTCATTTTGTAGTAAAATATATTTACATTAAATATTTTATTATCTAAAATAAATTTTGTCAATGAAATTTTGTACATTTCTATATAAATGTTTTACTATTTTTGATTTAATCTGTATATTTTTACCAATATTCATCTTATTTCAGTATATGAGTCCACAATTTCCGCGTCGGTATTGGCTTCTATGAAATTTAGTATATTATCAAAAACGCGGCCCGTCATTTTTGAGTCCGAAACAATCTGGGCAATTCCGAGGCCTATTACCTTATGGTCGTCCTGATACTTTACTTCGGCGATTGAGACGTTAAATTTGTTTTTTATTCTGTCAATCAAGCTTTTTACAATCATGCGCTTGTCTTTTAATGAATTGCACCACGGGGCGTAAAGCTTTACTTCCATTACGCTTACCTGCATATAAAAACCTCCTTAAATATCATTAGTAATATTATTTCATAAATTTTAAATTAGCAAAAAAGGAAGCTTTAAAAAGCTCCCCGTTGCGCTTTGATATTTGTAATGTCACGGTCAAGTTCAGGCAAATTCACAAGGCCTATTTGGGATAAATCCTTCACATTTACGCCTGTTTCCTTCCTCCCTGAAGGCTTTGGAACAGGAGTTTCGATATTTTCTAAAATAATAAATTCAAAAAAGCCCGAAACCTTATTTTTTACAATCGCTTGCGCAAAAAACTTTGCCACAAGTTTTCCCCCGATATCATTGGTGTGGGTGTAGTCCCTGTCATTGCCTTTTGACCAAAAATAGTCCCATGAATCCACAGGCCCAACTTTCTCAAAAAATTCAGTGGTTTTGGCCCACAAATCTATAAAGGGCACGTTTTCTTCAAGGGATATTTGTTTTACCGAGTTTCGGTAATCCCCCAACAAATTTTTGATTTTCCCGTTTTCCTCAAAGATTATCCTGTTAATGGGAGAGCATAAAATGGGATTTGCCCCAAGCTCACGCGCTTTTTTAACAAAATGCCTCAAATTTTTGGCATATCCCCCAAAGGGGTCAAGGTGGGGCTGCTTTTGGTCGTTGTGCCCGAACTGGACTGCTAAAAAATCACCGGGCTTTATCCGCTTTTCTAAGACAAGCCAGTTGCAGCCTAAAAACTGTCCGGTGGAAGAACCGCTTTCGGCGTGGTTTGATACCGCAAGCCCCTCTTTTAACACTAGCGGAAGCATCTGCCCCCACCCGCAGTAGGTGGACGCGGGATTGTAGGGGTATTCCGCCGGCTGGTCGGTTACCGTGGAATCCCCCGCAAGGTATACGGTGGGGTAATTGGCTTTGTGAAGTTCGCAGGAAAACTCCACATCACCTAAAACACCTACCAACAAATGCTCTTTTTTAATATAACCTTGGTTATATTTATGTATATCGCAGACATTTACCGAAAATGAATGTTTAATTTCCCCGTTTTTCTTTAAATGCCCCTCATAGAGCCATCTGCGGCTGTCGCAAAAAATGACGTAATCCGTATCGGATTTAGCATATATATTGACTTTTAAATTATAAGTGCCGTTTTCATCTGTCGGGATTTTTATCTCTTTTGGATACATCATATTTACTCCTTTTTGAGATTATTATACATTAATTAGCGGCAAATTAAAAGAGTTATACAAGTAAAAAATTCCACCAAAATTACGGTGGAATTTTATTTCCTAATCACTTTTAAAATTTTCCCGTCGGATTTCCTAACAACAACCGTTTTTTCATCATCAGCGGAATATCTGGTAATTTCATATTCAGTTTTATCTTCGCTTTCACTTGTTTTAATTTCTGTTTTTTCAACAAAGTCCTTTCCGTAGACATTTAAAAACACATCATCCGCAATTTTTTCCGCCAAATCCTTTGATATTTCATAATTTAAGGATTTAGTCTTTATCCATCCTTTATCGCCTGTTAAACCTTCCTCAATGCTGGAATTTTGAGTGTTTATACAAATTTTGTTACCCTCATAGTTAACGTCAATCCCGCAAATCTCACATAGGGCCTGCATTGGCAAATACAGTTTATCCCCTATCAAAAACTGCGGCAAATCGGTTTTTGCGCCGTTTACGATGATGGGATAGCTGGCCTTCGCCGCTTTGGTGCTTGAAAGAAAATCCCCGTATATCAGCAATCCAAAGGAAAAAAGCAAAATCGCCACCAAAATGATAATCGAAACCCTTTCCCACATAAACATCCCCCTATTTATAATAAATTCCAATCTATACGGAAATTTCTTTCAGGCCTTTATTTTTGCTTTTTTAAATACCTTACGCAAAGGGTAATTGACAAAACGCAAACCGCGCAAATTATGTACCATAAAAAATTGCTTCCTGAAGAAATAAATATGCTGGTTGGGCCGTCCGCTCCGCCGATTATGCCAATCCCTTCGGGGATACCTGAAGTAGTTTTTCCTGTTAAAAAACTTATTAAGAGTTTTACAATAATAGGATATGATAAATTTAGCGCTAATAATACAAAGCTTATAATTATTATAAATTTCAAAATTTTAACCTTTATAAAAACCACCTCAAATATTCATATTTTTTATTTTTCAACTGCCAATTTAAAAGCTAATGGCTTTTTATAAACATTTGTAAATATTCCCACATTTTTATTATACCACTTTAAAAATATTTGTCAATTTTGCATAAATAAAAGCACTGACCCGCAGTGCTTTCTATAACAATTCATAATATATGGTTTCATATTCTTCTTCCTGAAAATCCCCAATTTCTATATCCTTCATAAAACTATCCCTCTCAAGCAAGGCTTTTTAATTTAAACTTACTTTTATATTATATATACAATTCCTATATTAGTCAACTTTGACAAACATAATCAAAAAACGCCGTATGACCCGGCGCAAGTTTATATCAATAATACTGTTACTTTAGCTTTATCATGTTTAAAAGCTTCACTAATTATATATTAAACTGCCCTTGCTTCATAAAAAACAAGGTATTTATCACCGATAATATTTTTTTGGCTGTCGCAGTCATAAGCAAAACTCCATTCAAGCAGGATGTTTTTGCCTTCTAACAATATTTCCTTAAATTCCTGCTTAATTTGCGGAATATATTTTAATATCTCATCTAGTTCGGTATTGTCCAAAAAATCCTTATCCCCGTCATTCTCAATTTTGTTCCCGCTTAACACAATTGTAACGTCCCTTTTTGAATATGTAACCAAATTCCATAAATCGCCCCTTACGGCCTCAATTATAGTTTTGTCGTTATTAACACATAAATTCCCGCTTTTTTGGGCGATAAAATACGGGTAAAATATAACAATTCCTTTATCTTTAAATTCGTTATACAGCCTGTCCGCGCACTCTTTTGCCTTTTTGCCGTCCACCCCGATATATCTTGGAAGGTTTTGGTCTTGCCCTTTAAAAAGCGCGGTCCTGATAGTCCAAAGCCTATCCTCACTAAAACTTTGAGTCCCTGTATATTCTTCCCACGGTATGGTTGGAAGATTTAAATTTTTAAGTTCAAAAAAACCCATAAGCTTATTCATTTTTTGCCCCTCAAAATTTTTAACCCTTCAAGTGCTGTGATAATAGCTTCACTTTATTTATTAAGTTAAGCAAAAATTCGCGTATCTAAAGCTTTTAAAAAAATCTTTCCAATATTATTCATTATTCTAGTCATCACCATTGATGCTATTGTCAGTATTTTCTTGCTTTGACTGTAAATATTGAAGATATGTCATGCTTCTCTCACTGTCAATTCCATAATGTAAATATAAATCTTCATCAAAATATTTATATCTAGGTTGATTTAAAAATCGTTGAAGCATAATTAAGAAATAGTCTGGAGTAATAAAATCATCTCCATTTGTATAAAAAACATCCTCTTCTTTTATTAATCCCATTTCTTTTGCAATTTCAAATGTTTTATTCAAATCCCCTAAATCTTTGCCTTTCAGACACCTTACCATAAATGCTGCAGCTTCTTTTGCCGTCACAGGTCTATCGAAATAAAAATACCGGCGATTTCCAATAAATTCCCCTTCCGCTATATAATAATAAAAAGCCAAGTCAATATAACCTGTTATTTTATAAGAATATTTCACAAAATCAACACCCGGTCCTATACCATCACCGTCAAAAAACGCACGTTCTGACGGTTCACCAAAACAACTTGCTAATATACCGCTTCCACCGATTGCAATATCTTCTGTAACACCAATAGCTTTCATTATCGTGACAAGGCACTCATATCGTGTAACTGTATCGTTGTTTTCGAATCCTTCCATATCTATAAGTTTATATTTATAAAAAAGCTCTGTATTAACAGTTTCATTACTATTAGCAATTGAGCTAACTGGAATATTTATGAATAATACTAATAATAAAAGTAAACAAGTCTTTTTCATTTTCTATCCTCCTTACTATTAATTATTTGCCATTTACTAAAGTATGCCTAACTTATAATCCTTGCTCTTTTTTTAATGCATTTTCTGTAATTTCTTTATAATTCTTTTGAATATACGTAGTATTCTTAACACGTATCATAACAATAAAACAGTTTAAAATTCATAATTATATAAATAAGAGTGAATGCTTTTACCATAAATTATTCATACCAACGAGCCATATTC
>JAAYMJ010000240.1 GCA_012521455.1 Clostridiaceae bacterium | reverse complement strand
GTTGTCAATCCCCGATATTAAGTCTGAAATTATATTTGCCGCCACCATGCTGTTGGTCATTCCCCATTTTCCAAAGCCCGTTGCCACGAACATGTTTTTGTTGTCGGCGCTAAAATAGCCGATGTAGGGGACTTTGTCCACTGTGACGCAGTCTTGTGCTGACCACATATATTCCACGCATGAACCGGGGTAGATTTCTTTTGCTTTGAGTTTTAAATAATTGTAGCAGTCAATTTTGCCCTCGTCGCCGCAGCGGTGGCCCGCTCCCCCAAGCAAGAGGATGTTTTTTGATTTCCTAAAGGAAAGACCGTCGCTGTCCACCCCTAAATACATGCCTTCAGGCAGGGGGGCGTTTTTTAGCCCTATAACATATGAGCGCTCCTGATGCATTCTTAAAAAATAATAGCCCGGCACGTTTATAAAGGGATAATGTGACGCCACCACCACATATTTTGCCAAGACCTTGTGATTGTTTGCATCAATTACGAAGTTATAGCGTTCATCCGATATTTCCGTTACGGCGGTTACTTTTGTGTTTTCATAAACCGTTAAATCCCTGCTTATATGATTTATGAATTTTAAAGGGTGAAACATTGCCTGGTTTTTATATCTTATGGCGGTTTTAATTTTTATGGGGAGTTCAATTTCATAAACCAGTTCCACAGGCAATCCAAGGCTTTTTGCCGCTTCAAATTCCTTTGTGAAATTATTGTCTTCGCAGTTTGTGTATAGGTATGAATCCGCCTTTTCAAATTCGCAGCTTATGTTGTGCTTTTTAATTATGTTTTCATAATCCGTTATGGCTTTTTCATTTGCCATTGCGTACTGCCTTGCTAAATCTTGCCCGAAATGCTTTATCAAATAATCGTAAATGATGTTATGGGAAGACGTGATTTTGGCGGTGGTGTTTTTTGTCTGTCCACATCCTGTTTTGCCAGCCTCAAAAAGAGCCACGTCAAAACCTTTTTCTTTTAGCTTGTATGCGCATAAAACCCCTGACATGCCTGCGCCGATTATTGCAACTTCAACCTTTAAGTCATCATTTAAGGGGTTTTTGCCTCCGATTTCAACATCGCTTGCCCATAGGGATTTCATATTATCACCTCGGTGATATTTTGCGTAATAAAAAACAATTCTATTAAAAAATGTTAATTATTTAAAATTTTTTCATGAATAAATGGCAAAGGCAAAATTATTACTAAAAATATAAAATAAAATAATATTTTTTTGTTGACAAAATAAATAAATTCCGCTATACTTATGAAGGCAAGCGGAGGGGCATAGTTCAGTTGGTAGAACAACGGTCTCCAAAACCGTGTGTCGTGGGTTCGAGTCCTGCTGCCCCTGCCATGGGAAGCTGTGCATTTTGCACAGCTTCTTTTTTTATTTTTGCCAAAAATGTAGAAAAGCGGGGTTTTTGTTGAAAATATCAACCAAATGGTTTATAATATTTGTGGTTTGTTAATAAAATGGCATACAAAGGGGGATATTATGAGCACATCGGATATGATAAGAAGCCTTTGCGGCCAAATGAAAATCAGCGTTTCGGAACTGGCAAGAAGGATTGGGCAGACCCCTCAGAATTTTAATAAAAAGCTAAAGAGGGAAACGGTGTCTTTAAGTGAGCTTAAAAAAATAGCGGAAGTTTTGGATGTTGTGTTCGAGCAGGCATTTATCCTGCCCGATGGAAAGAAAATAACTTCCGGAAAATAACCTTTGGCATTATAAAAAATGCAGGTGAGGTTGATAAAATGAACAGATATATTCTTATCTTTGTTATCTTTTCATTCTTTGGCTGGGTTTGGGAAACAATTTACTGCACATTAATTATGCAATCATGGGCAAACAGGGGGTTTTTATTCGGGCCCGTTTGCCCAATATACGGGTTTGGTACTATTTGCGGGCTTGTGCTTTACGATTTAATGCAGGCGGAAAAAATACCAAAGCTTTCATGGTGGCAGGTTTTTTTGATTGGGTTTTTTTTGAGCATGATTTTGGAATACCCCACCTCATGGGCCCTTGAGAAAATGTTTTCCGCAAGGTGGTGGGATTACAGCACAATGCCGCTGAATATTAACGGGAGAACAAGCATTCCCACGTCTTGCGCTTTTGGGCTTATGTCAATTTTTTTAATGAAGTACGCCATTCCTTTTGTGGACGGCAAGCTGCAGCAGCTATCCGACCCCATGATGAATTTTTTGGCTTTGCTTTTTATGGTGATAATCACTGTGGACACCACCTTGACGGTAACCGCCCTTACGGATTTTAAGGACAGGGTTACCGCAATAGATAACAGTTTCCAAAACAAGATGACCGATATTGTAAAATACATGTATGAGAAAAAAGACGCCGTCAAGCAAAACGCGATTTCAAGAATTACCCAGTTTAAATTTCCGGGAAGAAAACTTCACATAGCGGCAAAACTGAAAGAAAATAAACTCTATGATTTAATTGAGGAATTGAATAAATTTGGGGAAATAATAAAACAAAATGATTTTATAAATAAGCTTAAAAAGTAAAAAACAAAGGCGCATGCGCCTTTGTTTTTTTATAACAAGGTTTTACAAAACCAAATATTTTGAAGGAGATGAAAAAGTGAAGGATATGAAGTAGTTGGGTGAAATTAAGAAAAGCTATTTAGAAATATTAATCTTTTGTGAAGGAATAAAGAAAAGAAAGTTAAAATCTAATAAACATATGGAAAAACTATTATAACGGGCGGGTGGTCAAAACCACTCGCATATTGCGGGTAGTTTTTATAAATTACAATACCCTCTTTTTACATATAATTAGTATTGGTGTTCTTTTCCGGGAACCACATTATTTTCAGGCCTCTTTTTCCCGCGATTTCCGCAGGTTTTACGTTGAAACCTTTGCTAATGAGTTCTTTTCTTAACTTGTCAACCTCTTCTTCGTAAAAATCTTCCGAACAAATGAAATCTACGTAATAATTCCCCCGGTTGGCCGCTTCAACAATAGTTTTGTAAACCTTGTCCTCTTCCTTTTCAAAAATTTTCTGCCTGACTTTTTGGGTCAGGCTTAAGGCTATTTGTTTGCTCATGCCGGAAAAAATTCCTTCTTGCCTTTTCATGTTTTGTCATCTCCCTCAATTATTTTATCTTTTGATATAAAATTGACATACAAAAGAATTATAATTTAAGTTTTGCTTTAATGTCAACCTTTAAAAAATAAAAACCCCATTGAAAAATGGGGGTTTTATTGAGCAATATAAACGGGGGGATGTATAAGGATAATTCACAGGGCAGGGATTTTATAATTTTGATGAAATGGCGTTGCTTCTAATGTTAATGCTTTCATTAAATACATGCGCAGTATAACCCCTAAAAGCATTTTATCATCTCATAAGCGGGATTTTAATATTTTTAAAAAGAAACTGAGTATTAGCCAAGTCGGTTACAATAAAACCCATAATTTTCGGTTTTAGCAAAAAGGGAATTTTTTCAAGCTAAATGCTTTGTTTTTTGCCTACCTTTTTGGTTGACAAGGAATTGTTTACAATATATAATAACATTGTAAAGATGGGCAGGATATTTGTGATTGTTTTTAGGTGGAAATAATATCCTTTGTTTTTTGCGTTTTTATAAAGGATGGATTTCTAAATAAAAATAATCACAGAAAACATTTTAAAAATCCTTTTTGACCCTATCGGCTTGTGCTGATAGGATTTTCTAATCTTAAAACACACAGGGGGGACGCATCAGGTATTTTGTGTTTGTTTTATCGGTGCGAAAAATCCTAGTCCACAAAAGATTTTATAACAAAGGTTTATAAAATGTTTCATTCCTGCATAATAAAAAAATTTAGGAGGTAAAAAAATGGTCAAAAAGTCAATCGCTCTCACGATAGTTCTTGCGCTTTTGATTGGCATAATTCCCGCGACCACCACTTTTGCGGCTGCGCCAATCAAAAAAAGCGACATCAAGCGTGAGGACGTAGTAAAACTAATTGAACTTGTAAACGACAACTGGATTTCCAAAAACCCAAACCATGGCCGCGCGTTCTGGGATAACGCCGCTTACCATACCGGAAACATGGAAGCATATGTTACAACCGGTATTGAAGCGTACAGGGAATACTCAGAAGCGTGGGCAAAACAAAACCAGTGGAAAGGCGCTAAAAGCGACAACAAAGCAAACTGGAAGTACACCTACGGCGAAAGCGACGACTATGTTCTATTTGGCGACTGGCAGATTTGTTTCCAAACCTACATCGACCTATACAACTTCGATGTAGAAAAGGATCCAAACAAGATTGCCCGTGCTATTGAAGTTATGGAATATCAGATGAGCACTGGCAAAAACGACTACTGGTGGTGGGCTGACGGTCTTTACATGGTAATGCCTGTAATGACAAAGTTATATTTAGTAACACAAAACCCACAATACCTAGACAAGCTTTATGAATGGTACAGATACGCTAAAAGCATTATGTATGACGGCCCGGACGGCTATCCAGGCGCAAGCGATTATACATACCTATTCCACCGCGATGGGAAATACATTTATCCGCAGCATAAGACCGACAACGGCAAAAAAGACTTCTGGGCAAGGGGACAAGGCTGGGTATTCGCAGGCCTTGCGAAAGTTCTAAATGACCTTCCAAGCGATTGGGAACACAGGGCATACTTTGAAAATGACTATAAACTAATGGCGAAAACAATCGCTTCCTGCCAGATGCCCGAAGGTTACTGGACACGTTCCATGATGGACCCCAACCACGTTACAGGTTATGAAACCAGCGGTACCGCGTTCTTCCTATATGGTTTCCTATGGGGTATCAACAATGGTATTTTAGATGAAGCTGAATATGCTGACACAGTTTTGAAGGCATATCACTACCTAACAACAATCGCTATAAGCGATAAAGGCGTTGTAGGTTATGTTCAGCCAATCGGTGAAAACGCAAAACAACACGGCAACCTAACCCAAAACTCAACATCCAACTTCGGCGTTGGCGCAACATTGCTTGCGCTATCCGAAATGGCTAGATGGGTTGGCGGATTAGGCGACGGGGATTTATATCCATACTTACAAAGAAAACTTATGGGAACTGTTTCCCTACAAGTTGACAAGCCACATGTTTATGCAAACAGCAAGATTTCACATATTGATGAAGCAGACCACTCCATCAATACTGTAATCGTTGACGGCAGGACTTTGGTTCCGGTAAGGGTTATTTCCGAAAAATTCGGCGCTAAAGTTGACTGGTACGAAGCTACAAGAACAATTACAGTAAGTGATGAAAAGAATAAGAGAACAATCAAAATGACACTTGACCAGACAGAATATACAGTAAATGGCGAAAAGAAGGAACTTGACGTTGTTCCGACCGTTATCAAGGGAAGGACATTCATTCCTCTACGCGCTATGGCTGAAGCTTTAGGTAAATTCGTTTACTGGAACCCGCAATATAAGATTATCACAATCAGCCATAAAGAAAACCTATTTGATGATACAAGGGATGCTAAACTTCTTGAAATGCTAAACTACATGCTACAAAACGACAAGTATCCCGCAAGACCTGAACAATTCAAGGATTTCAGCCCGAAGATTGCTCCAAAGAGCGAATTTGAATACACTCCAAAGAAAGTTGAAGGAAGCGTTGTTCCTGAGCCTGAAAACGGCCCGATGAACGCAGTTGACGGCGACCTTTCAACAAGGTATGCCGGAAACGGCGCTAACCCGACATTGACAATTGACTACGGCGATGTTGTTGATGTAGGCCAGGTTGCGATTGCGTTCTGGAAGAGCGAATCCAGAACAACAAACTACGAATTAGACTATTCAGCAGACGGCCAGACATGGGTAAACATTTACAAAGGTAACTCCACACAAGGCAATACCTATGATGTATTTGATGTAAACGCAAAACTCAGATACATCAGGGTAATCGGCCATGGCAACACCGAAAACGAATGGACATCAATTTTGGAAGTTGAAGCTTACAAGCCAAACGCCCCGAAGAAGAGCGCTAAAGGCACTGCTTCAGGCACAACTTCCACAACAAACACCATTCAAACTACAAATCAAAGGCCGTCAGGCTCCAAACTTACAATTGCCAGCCATCAGGTAAGCCAGGAACCTGAACCTGAAAACAATGGCAGAAACGCATACGACGGAAACAAATCCACATTCTGGGCTTCAGAAGGCCAGCAAAACATCGTGCTTGACCTTGGCAGCGCAAAGAATGTAACCGGCGTGGGCGTTGCTTTCAGGCTTTATGAAGACGACAGGACAATCCCGTTTAGGGTATTTATCTCCACAGATAAATCCAACTGGACAAAGATTTACGAAGGCAAGTCCGTTCCAAGAAGCAACGAGTTTATCTGGGCATCACTACCTCAGGCGACAAGCGTAAGGTATGTGAAAGTTGAATGCGACGGTAACTCCGTAAGCGGATGGACCTCACTTGCTGAAGTAGAAATTTACGGAAACTAATACTTAAATAAAACAAAATGCGCACAAGAGTGCGCATTTTGTTTTTGAGTAAAACGCGCGCAAAGGAGCCTTTGCGCGCGTTTTTATTAAGATAAACAGTTTTTTTAAAATCTATAATCTATAAAAAGTTTTATAAATGTTTAACTTAGGTTATATATTTGGGGGATTTTTCGGCTTGCCCCATAAAAGTTTTTAAAGCGGGGGTTTTTATGATTTTGCGGTTTTCCCGCTTTAGAAGGAACAAAAAACAATCCCTTTTGTTTACATAAAAGTTATAAAAGCAGTTCTATTTTGAAAGATTTATGATTATATATAAAAATAAATAGCTTATGTAAACAAAGGAGGTTTTAATATGGGACGGGCAGTGAATTTAAAAATTGAGGACTGGGTATTGGAGGATAAAAATAAAATTCTTCTGATGGGAAATCCCAATGTGGGAAAAAGCGTAATATTTTCGCACTTAACCGGAAAAGACGCCATAAGCTCAAACTTTTCAGGCACCACAGTTACATACACTTTTGGGAAAATTAAAATAGGGGATAAGGACTATACTTTGATTGACGTTCCAGGCACCTATTCCATAAAATCCACGAATGACGCTGAAAAAGTGGCGCAGATTTTTTTGGAAAGCGGGGCTTTAGCAATAATTTGCGTTTTGGACGCGACATGCCTTCAAAGGAATATAAATTTAGCGCTGGAACTTAAAAATTACAATATCCCGATGGTTATTTCCTTAAACTTGTTGGATGTGGCAAAGAGAAAGGGAATAAGGATAAATTCAAAAATATTGGAAAAAGAATTAGGGGCCCCCGTTGTGGAAACAGTAGCGGTAAAAGGGCAGGGGCTTTTTGAAATAAAAGAGTTGTTGGGAAAAATCTTAGATGGCAGGATTATTTATTTTAACAAAAAAGTGGACAAGGATATTTGGGAAGTATCAGGGGAAATCGCGAAAAAATGCGTAAGGTATGAAAGCTCAAATTTAAGTTTTGTTGACAAGCTGGGGGATATGTTTTTAAAGCCCTTCCCCGGGGTAATTCTGGCGT
>JAAYMJ010000239.1 GCA_012521455.1 Clostridiaceae bacterium | reverse complement strand
TTTCTTTGCTAACATATCTTACCATTTAATTTGTATTTCATGTAACTAAAACAATGATTCGTGCTTCCCCCATATATCTGGTATTTATAAATGTTATATTATCCTAAATATTATGGCTAAAACTGGCAGTTAAAATCCTGCTATATTTTAGCAGTAGGAGGTTTTATGAAGAAACAATTTTTAAGCTTACTATTGGCCGCCTGCCTTATTATTGGCATGTTGCCGGCAAATGTCATCGCTGCAGCTAATGCTGCGGAGGCGGAAAACCCGCTTCCCTTTACGGATGTCCAAAAAGGGGACTGGTTTTATGACGCTGTGAGCTATGTGCACAGCCATGGCCTGTTTAACGGGACCGGCGCTGACACCTTCTCCCCCCAAGGCACAATGACAAGGGGCATGTATGTTACCGTCATTGGAAGAATGGTAGGGGCGGATGTTGAAAAGTACAAAAACTCACAAAGCTTTCAAGATGTAACACCAACTGACTATTACGCCCCATATGTGGCGTGGGCTGTTGGGCTTGGGATAACTAACGGAATTGGCAACGGCCTTTTCGGGCCTGACGCTTTGGTGAGCCGTGAACAGATGGCAGCCTTTACTGCCCGATTATTTAGCGCTCTGTCCATTAGCTACCCTGACGCAAATGTATCCGCTTCCCTCAAGGATTTAAACAGAATCGCGGAATACGCAAAAGAATCTGTTTTAGCCCTTTATAAATGCGGTCTGATTACTGGCGACAATTTCGGCAATTTTAACCCGGAAAATAACCTAACCCGCGCCGAATGCGCCACATTAATCATGCGCATTGATAAACATTTAGTAAAAACCGGTTTTAAAGAGTACCCAAAAGAAATTGTTGAAGAAGACAAGAAGGAAGAAAACAAGACCACCCCCGGCACCAGCAGGTCAATTCCTGCAAACAATTACACCGTTACCTTCAAAGACGGGGACCGGGAAATTGAAAGAATATCCGCACCGAGAAATAAGCCGCTGGCAAGGCTTCCATCTTCGGATAAGACCGCAAAAGACGGCGCAATCTTTTTAGGCTGGTATACGGACAAAACCCTCACAAGCCCCTTCTATAAAGATGAGCCGATTTCTGGCAACATGACGGTTTACGCAAAGTATCAGGATTTATCAAGTGAAACCATAAGCCCCGCATCTTTTGCATTAACTGACCAAGACCCGGATGTAAGCTTTGAAATAGTAAAAACCCAAGGCTCTGTGGTTGAGCCGGGCAAGGCATTTACCCTTGTGCCGAAAGACGGCTCCGACCCGCTGAAACTAACATGGACGGTGGAAGGTGATGTATACACCGTTACCGCAGAAGGCGGGTTTAATAAAGGAAGCTCTTATGAGCTTACCCTTGCTGACGGATACTATTTCAAAGATAAGCCCGACTCCATACGCACAGCTTCCTTTACCATTAAGATGGAAGAGGTCACAAACCTTGAGTTAAATGATAAAATCGTCTACATAAGGGATACAGATGATATGGTATACAGGATAGGCACATCAACCTATGATGTCCTAAAACCAAGCCTTGTGCCAAAATCCGGCGGCAAATTTGAATACCCCGGCGCGGCGGGCTTAAAGGTTGGCGATATCATTTGTTTTTACATAAACACAAACCCAAAAGACCGCGACTACACCAAAGACGCCTATATTGATGACCCCGAAGTGTATGTTAAAGTCCAAGATATTTTTGGCACAACAGTTACTTTCGGCGCCCTTGACGAAGACGAAACGCAGAAACTTTACAACATACCTGACAACTTCCCGATTATCGTCGCGTCGCTTCCTTCAGGTGATACGGGCACTGTTAACATAAACGGTTTGGACATAAATACATACAAACTTATAAAAGGCAATGACGGAACCATTGATAACGCTAAAGCCAGCATTAACGCGGGAGACTTTGTGTCCCTTTATGTTTCAGCAGAAGGTGTCGGTGAAGAGTCCAGCGTGTACTTTGGAAAAGTCACAAACTATGACCCCAAAAGCGGGGTTATCACATTTAAAAAATCCTCAGCTGACGCCATTTTAGAGTCCATGGACTTGTATGTAACACCCGACGTTTCAGGGGATGACTTTATTTCTGATGAAGAAAAGGAAGAAATTGAAAAACAGCTTTACAAACAGGTAAAAGAAAGCGGTTTTGCCGAAGACGCGGCATTTATGCTTGTTGATTTGGCGGCAAAAACGGATGGTTTTAAAAACCTTGACAGCGTTCAAAATGTATTTTTAAAAGACTCAGAAGGAAATCCCCTCTCTGATGATGAAATCGCCCTTTTGGATATCGGCAAATCCTTTGAGCTGTCGGACGAGGTGGGGATTACTGTTGAGTTAATAACCCGCGGGGACAGATTGAGATATAAAGGCGGCGTGCAGCTTGCAATCGGCCTTGACGCTTCCTTTGAGGTGGAAACCGAAGATGAAGGCACAATCATAATTGACCTTTCCGCCGCGTTTATTGAAGAAGTCGCTATTGACATAGGCGTAAAAGGCGCCCTTGTTTATAAAGAAGTTCTAGGTTTTATCCCCATTCCCATTGGGGTTAACGTAAGCACCAATTTAGACGTTAAAAACTTCATCGCGGTGTCCTTTGATGTTGACATCTACACTGTTGAGGCTGAAGAAGAAGACCTTTGGGAAAAACTTGAGCAAAAACTTAAGGACTCACAAATCGGCCCGCTTTTAGAAAAAGTGGAAGAACTGGAAAACAAAATCGCGGAAGCCAAAGGAACGGCAGACCAGCTTTTAGGCTATGCTAAAGATATTAAAAACCTATGGGGGCAGATTGAAGCCCTTGACGGCGAATTTACTCAGGAAGAGTTTGAGTTTATCTGCGAAGAGCTTGAAAAGACAACAATCACCCAGGACCTGATGGAAATGTTGGAATTATCCACCGACCCAAGCGTGGAAGTCAGCGATTACGTTGAAAAATTACAGGATTTAATGCAGCAGTACAGCGATATGTTGCAAACCGAAACCGACTGGGTTAAGATTGTGGATAGTGAAATGTTTTCCAAAGAGTTTTGTATCGCAGGTATAGCTATAAACCTTGGCGTGAACTTTGTAGTAAGGCTTGACCTAAACATGGCTATGGGCTCGCGCCTTGAATATGAAGTAGGAAAACGCTATATTGTATGGTTTAAGATAGGCTTATTTAAGCCCCAGGCAGGCTCCGAAACCATGGATTTACTGGATGAGCGTTTTGCCTTCCAGTTCTATGTAATGGGAAAACTGGGCGCAAAGATGGGTGTTGCACTGTCAATATCCGCAGGCATTGGCTCGGCGGAAATCGCAAGTGTGGGAATTACCGGCGAAATCGGGCCGTATATGAAGCTTTACGGGTTCTTTATCTATGAGTATGAAAAGATGAGGCCTAAAAACTCAAGCACATGGGAGTACAGAGAACGCATGGCGGGCGCGCTGTACTTTGAATTCGGGCTATACTTTATTTTGTCCTTTGAGGCGGAGGCGCTGGATTTATTTGAATACAGCTACGACTTTGCCGATGATGAAATCCCCCTTGCGCACGCTGGCGAAAAGAGGTATCAGTACTCGTTTGCCTATGAGATTGAGCCGGATGAAAAAGTCCGCGTTGTGGATGAGGACGCCGATAGCACAACGGGAATTACAATGAGAATTCCAGATAGCTTGCTATCCTTATCCTATGTTGACTTAAACACTGGAATTTTGGGAAGCGAGTCCTATTCCCCAGAAAATTTCAGCTACTCCTTCTCAAACCCCAGATTTTCAATTGACGAAAACGGCGTGATTTCAGTTGACGTGCCCGACGGGGTTCAGTACATTGAATCCGACGTTACAATTACATACCTTCATAAAAAGCTAGCCTTCAGCAAATACGACATGAGCGTTACCGTGCCCCTTGTATGGACTAACTTAAACGACAGGGAGCTTGTTGAATACTTTACGGCAAGCGTCAGGGTGGGTAACGACACAGACGGTTACCAGACAGTTTGGAGCAGGCGTGTAAAGAAAAACGAACTATTTAACCTTCCAAACATTGATGAGGTTAAAAAGTTAATAAACTTCTCAAACTATGATTACGAAGGCGTAAACATGAAATATGAAAATATTTCGGATTACGGCTATCCTTCAACTGATATTACTATCTTTAAGGACACGGTTTATGACATCAATTTGGCTTATAAGACTTACAGCGTGACTGTTGAGGGTGTCCAAAACGCTGACGGGAGCAAAGTTACAAGGACTTACACCGCAAAATACGGCGAGCCCTTTGACTTTTCAGACCTTGCAAATACAGGCACGGATATGCCCGGCACATATACCAAGTTTGCCACAATTACAGCGCAAAAAGCGCCTGAAGATATAGGATTTGGCGAACTTTCAACCTATGATTTGTCCGCCCCTGTGGAAGGCAAACTTGCGCTGGCGCTAACGCAAGGTAAAGTCAGTCCTGTGGTTGCCTATGTTGACGACTCCATCAGTGTTGCCTTTGAATTCATGGGCATTGACCATGGGGCAGTTGTTCAAAAGATTAAGAGGGGAACAGAGCCTGATATAGCGGAAATTGAGGGCATTGTTTCTGAATACGGCATGGCAATCGGGGACATCTCCCCTGCTTTAGGAAAGCTTTACACAAATACAACCTATACGGTAAACTGCGTGGAACTTACAGGTGCCGAATCCACCATTAGCTTTGATGAAAACGGCGGAAGCAGTGTTTCAGACATTACAAAGGTTGTGGGAAGCCTGATCGGCACACTTCCAACCCCTGTTAAAGAGGGTTATACCTTTGAGGGCTGGTACACGGATTCATCCCTTACTAAGCCTTTCACATTGACTAAAATGCCAGAAGAAGACATCACCCTTTACGCGAAATGGTCCGCAGTTGCAGTCACTGTAACCTTAAACGCAAACGGCGGGTCATTTGGCGGTGATGAAAACACAAAAACCATTACAGTGACTTACGCAAAACCCTACGGCGCGCTTCCCTCACCCAGCCGGAGCGGCAAGAGCTTCACAGGCTGGTTTACAGGGGCTTATGGTGGCGAAAAAGTTTCATCAAGCACAGTGGTGGATAAAGCAAACAGCCACACCCTTTATGCCCACTGGGAGGACTTAGTGGAAATACCAAGGGACGCCCTGACCTTTACCCCTGTTTCTGCTGTGTATGAAAGGGATAAGGCGGTTTTGGCGGAATTTGAATTAAGTGAAGAATATGCTCATTTTGGCAAAGACAGCTCCAGCCTTGAATACCGTATCCAAAGCGACCCCAACGCCGAAATTTTGGCGCCAGTTAACGCAGGCACCTATGACGTGGTTGTAAAGCGGGAAGAAGACGGGAAACATGGGTACTTTGAGGCAAGGTACAGCGCTATGGTCAGAATTGAAAAGGCCACAAGGGTAATTGACGATGTGGAATTTGATGTAAACAGGGCGGGCTACACCTTTATTGACATCGCGCCTACAAGCGGCATAATGGATAAATACGACATAAGCCCTGACGCGAAATTTACTTATGTAGCTATGAGAACAAGCGGCGGGCTAGTCTTTCCGAATGATTATAGCTCAAGCAAGCCGGGATCAGGCTATATAGATAACCTAATGCCCGATACTGATTATTATGTAAAAGTTTCAGTTGCTGACGACCCCAACTATTATGACACAACATCCACAAATGGCGCGGTTTTGAGCACTTTGCCCGCGCCGGCCGGGTCGTGGCTTGACCACACTGAGGACTTGGATATGGAAGGTTCAGTAATTGAAATTTATACCCCCGGCCAGCTTGCGGCGATTGCAAGAGAGGTAATAAACGCAAACAGTAATTTTAAAGACAAAACCATTATGTTAATGAATGATATTGATTTGACTGGCTATATATGGGAAACAATTGAAAACTATATTAACAATGCTAATAAATTATTCTTAGGCACCTTTGACGGATGTGGCTATGTAATCAGGGGATTGTACTGCGATTCTGATTATAAAGCCGGGCTGTTTGGCACACTAAGCCAAGGGGCCCGCATTGTCAATGTAATCCTTGATGAGTCATATATAAAGGGTTATTTTGCGGGAGGTATTGTAACAAGTATAACTAACAACGGGATAGTTGAAAACTGCGTAAATTACGCAACCGTTCATACTACATCGCAGAGTGCAGGCGGTATCGCTGGCGAGATATATAATGACGGGCAAATTAAAAACTGCGTAAACTATGGCAGGATTATCAGCAATAATTATATCGAGCGTATTGGCGGTATCGTTGGCACAATTGTCGCAAACAAAAGGCGTGAAAATGTTGTAAACTGCGTAAACTATGGTGATGTAACCGCACCAAACTGCAACAGCGTTGGCGGGATTGCAGGGTATCAGCGCTATGGTTTGATAATAAACTGTGCAAACTTTGGAAAAGTTACAGGCCAAACAAACGTTGGCGGGATTGTAGGCTATAACTACGGCAGCGACGGATGGATGTTTAACTGCTACACCACAGGCATTGTGGAAGGAAGCGGCCAGTATATAGGCTCTGTTGTGGGCAGGAATTATCATGATGACGGCAAGGTTGAGTATTGCTACTACCTAAAAGGCACCGCAACCTGCAACGGCGCAAGCCGTAACGGTGTGGGTACTGAAAAAGGCTCACTAAATGACGGTGAAAAAGGCCACAATGTGGCAAACTTAACCTCGGCAACTTCTGCTTTAAGCAGAAACACCGGCGCAGGCGCAACATGCTTAGTTGACGCGCTATCCGCTTTCGTGGATTCATGGATATCAATCTACAAGAATATTTCAGAATGGGTAGAAGC
>JAAYMJ010000238.1 GCA_012521455.1 Clostridiaceae bacterium | reverse complement strand
TTTAGTTTTTTAACTTTGCCATCTTTGTTTTTAACTAGGCAGCCAATTTTTATGTTTTTACCCTTTTCTAAATTAATGTTGAAATAATAAAGGTCAATCAATTCATCATTTTCATTGTATGATGCAACAATTATATATCCGCCATTTTCAGTATTTTTTACCGATGTTATGGAAATTTCCGCTATAAAACTGCTGTCTTTGGGAATGCTATTTAGTTCTTCCCCGTTTTGCTGTTTTATAGATATGGATTCAATTGTGTAATTATCAGTAAATTCTTCCACTTCAACGACGCAGGTTGCCTTAAATTCCCCGTCAACGCTTGTTGCTTCAATGATTGTTCTTCCTTTGGACACTCCTGTGACTTTACCATAATTATCCACTATTGCAATTGATTCGTCCATGCTTTTCCAGATAATGTCCCGACAGCTTGCATTCGTTGGTGTAAATACTACCACAAGGTATTCGCTTTCATTTTCATAAATTGAAATAAATGTTTTATTTAGCGCTATGCTTTGAACCGGGATATCAACCAAAAAGATTTGCGCTTTAAGATATGGAAGCCCGTTGTTAATATTTTCATCAATTGCCCAGATGTTTTCAAAATCCCAATTTTGATATGTATTTCTCATCTTTAATTCATTAAATGTTTTGCCGTAACTTTTTGCTTTTTGTTCGTTTCCAATTCCTGATTTATTAGAACCGGATAATTTTAAGCCGTCAAGCTCAAATATGGTGGAAGTGTTAAAGTAGCAGTTTTGCAAGTCAATATTACTTGCGCCACCAAGTCCAATTATTCCGCCTATACTATATTTAGCTACTATGTTACCAGAATAATAACTGTTTTTTATAATTGAGCTAAAATCCAAATATCCACCTAAACCGCCGGCATGATTAGCATTTATAATATCAACATAAGCGTAGGAATTATTAAAATTATTATTAGTATATGAAGCACCAAATATACTTCCTGCATAAAAAATATATTTTGAATTTATTATTCCTGATACAAAACAGTTTTCCACAGTACTGTTATCTGTAACACCCACCAAACCGCCTACTATTTCCGCATAAAGAATATTAAAATCTATATTAATAACTGATAAATTTTTAATTTGAGCATCTTTAATGCTGCAAAATAGCCCATAATAAATATAATCACTATTTAAAGCATCTGTTTTTCCAATCTTGACATTACTAATATACTTATTGTTTCCGTCATAAGTACCTCTAAACCACATAAAATCGCCAGTAATACTATCATATTTCCCAATAGGGGTCCAGTATTTTTCTGATAAATCAAGATTGTTCATTAAAACAATGGTTTTGCCTGAAAAATCATTCCCGGAATTTACTTCCTTAGCTACCCAGGCCAGCTGTTTTGGCGTGTAAATTTCATACGTATTGCCATTTAAAACCGCTTCCTCGGCATTCCCTATCCAGTATTTGTCAGGGTTGGGAATATTATAATCTAAGATTGGGAAGCCATCATTAACATTTTCTTCTATAACCCACTCAGCCCATGTATCATTTGCGTACTTACTTAATAAATCAACAAAACTTTGTTCTTTCATTTCATCACTTGTTTTTGAATACACACTATTACTTTGTTCCCCATATCCAATGCCCTTTTTTTCATTATTTGTTAAATTGCTTTTAAATTTACTATGAGCCTTATCAATATTCCAAAATGAATTTATTATTTCCTCACTATAATTTGTACCAATTAAACCGCCTAAATTATAATCTGAAGTTAAACTTGCCGAAGCATAACAATTTTCAATTTTACCGCTATAACCACAATAGCCAACCAAGCCGCCAACATAATCAAATCCGGCCACATCACCAATTGCAAAACTATTATATATAATATGGCCATTGTTACCAACTAAACCCCCAACACCTAAATTCCCTCTAACTTTTACTTGGCTATAACAATTCTTTATTAAGGAATTTGAAGTCCCTGCAATTCCGCCAACATAATCATACCCATGTATAATACCACTTACATTGCAGTTTTCAATACTATATGAACTTGAGTACCCACAAATTCCCCCTGTGTAACTATTAATATTTTGAGCATATATATGTTTACATTTTTCACTGACAAATCTTTAATTTTCCCTTCGTACAAGTAACCAAAAAGCCCAACATACTTATATGTATTATTAGGATTTTCACTTGTCCCGATTTGTAAGTTATAAATAGTTTTATTATTCCCGTCAAAAGTTCCACTAAAGTATTTTTCAATATCAAATTTTGTGCCATCCCATCCGCCGACAGGGGTCCATTCCCTGCCTGATAAATCTATGTCATCCATAAGTTTTACGGTTTTTCCAGAAAAAGTATTACCGCTGTTTACTTCCTTGGCAACCCACGCAAGTTCCTCGGGAGTATATATTTCATATACATCACCCTTTAGCGCTGGTTCTCTTTGGTATCCCTCATTCTGCCAGTTTTCTGCTAAAACCGGTGCTGTGATTAATAAGGCAACAATTAAAACAAAAAAGAAAGCAAGTTTTTTCATAAAAATTCTCCTTTGTTTAATATTTTGAATAAAATGTATCTATAAAAACGGCTGGAGCCGTTTGTAGTTCATTGTTAAAAATTCAATAACCTATCATATCAAAGGCTAACTGAATTTGAAATCGTGGTTATCCAATATTGAATTTGTATTAACATCAGAACTAATTTTACATGTTTTGCAATAGCTAATGGAGTTGAATATTTAACAATGAACAAGATTCAAAAGAAAAGCATGACCGCCCCCGTTTTATAAAAATATGGCTTATTATACCATATAAAACAACAAAAGGCAATATGTTATATTCATAACATTTTTTAATCCAAATTGTTAAGTTTATCTAAAATATTCATAATCATAAGTATCGGGGTCGTTTGGCTCTTGTATGCAGATTTTTAATCCCGGGCTTTCCATAATGTACTTTGAAAGCTCTATGGAGTCAGTTATATTATCGGGCACATAAAGCCCGCACTTTGCCCTGTAGGTGTCAT
>JAAYMJ010000237.1 GCA_012521455.1 Clostridiaceae bacterium | reverse complement strand
TGGACGGCCCTAATCCGCCAGCCCGATTTTGTAAACGCGCAAATTTTTGAAAAAGCAAAAGAAGAAGTGAAAAAGAAAAAGGATTATCTTGACGTAAACAGGGCAACCCTAATTACCATTGAGGAAGGGCTTTGCGTTCAGGCCATGCATATCGGTTCTTATGACGATGAAGAAAGAACTATAAAATCACTGCACAGCTTTGCCGAGGAAAACGGCTATGCCATTGATATTGGAGAAAACAGGCGCCACCATGAAATATACCTTTAAGACCCTAAAAAAACCGGGACAGAAAAGCTTAAAACCATCATCCGCCTGCCAGTGAAGAAAATTAATTAGTTATCAGGAAGGGAAAATAAAATGCGCGCAAATTTGCGCGCATTAATTTTTTTCGTTTTTTAATTTCAAACATAAAATAGTAACGCAAACTCCCAGCAAAAAGGACAATAAGATAATGCTTACAAGTCCCAAAACCGGATGTTGGGAAATTGCGGCGCCATAGAAAACGGAAGGAAAACTGTTTTTAAAACCCGAAGGCGATAGTTTTGCCGCCAAATAAACAATAAAAACAAACATAACCGTTGACAAACAGGACAAAAGCCCGACGGTTTTAATATTTTTTTTATATCTAAGCCTTGCTTCCCGCTTTTTTATTTCATAAAACTTCTCATCCAAGCTCCGCAAAGTTGTATCCCTCCTTTTTTAAAACTTCCTTTAATGAGGCTTTTCCCCTGTATAACAAATCCGACGCCCGCCTTTTTGAAATCTTCATAACCCCGGAAAGCTCATCAAGACCTATACCTTCAAAGTAGGACAATATCAAAGCCTCCCTGTACATGGGGTTTATTTTTGAAAGGGCACGGAATAAGATTTTGTTTTGCTCATTTTTAAGTATGTATAAATCTGGGGTAAAATCTTGCGGAAAATCCGCCTTATCAAAATTTATGGCGCTAATTTTTCTCTTTCTCAAAAACATCCTTGCCTGGTTTCTGCCTATTGCAAAAAGCCACGTTTTAAATGTGGAACGCCCCAAAAAAGGCTTGTTTTTCGAAATGAGTATCGCGAAAGAATCCATCATGAGTTCCTCCGCGTCATGCATATTCCCGACCATGCCGTAAATAAAAAGGGTCAATTTTTCGCTGTATTTTTCAATTAAAACCCGTAAAGCCTCATCTTCGCCATTTAAATAGCTGCGGTAAAGCATTTCATCAGTTTCCATCATCGTTGCCCCTTATATTTAGTTCAAATATATATTAAGAATATAATAAACGCGCGCTTAAAACAAGTATGCATGCTTAAATAATTGAAATATTATCTGTAATATTCGCCGCGTTTTTATTTTGCGCTAATTTTTGTGCCGCAATATTCACATTCCGAAATTACGCCAATGGTAACCACGTTATTCGCGCCGCAGCCGGGGCATTGGATGGTGGTCTGCTGTGTCGCAGCTTTTACTGGCTGGCTGACCGTATATTGAGTTTCGGTATTATCTAAAAGTATGATTTCGTTAGAAACATAATCAATGTACGCGTCTTTTAAAAAACCTCTTTTTATCATTCCCTCAATATTTTCTTTTACCTTTTCATACGGAAGCCCTAGGGAAATAGAGATATAATCAAGTCTTTTTATTTTTTGGTTGACTATTAAATCCAAAAATGAACGGTACATTTTCGCCAATTTTGTGTTTCTTATGGCAATAATTAAAAATATTATACCTACAACGAGAAAGAAAATTGCTAATACTAAACCGCCATCATCGCTGGCTGTGGAGGGGGAGGTTTCTGCAATCAATCCAATTACGCCAATTACGGTTAAAGTTATGCCCACAACTTTAATGACGGTTGTTTTTCTGCCCATTATGGCGGAATTATCCATGGCAAGCTTTACAATTAGAAGTATTAATCCCACAGGCCAAAACACAATAAGAAATAAAATCACAACCCACCATTTGATATCTTTTTTTTGCATATAAAATCTTCCTTCCTAAGATAAACTAACGGAAACTGTCAGTTTTGTCGGGTTTTCATGTAACCTATGAAAAATTCCCTAATGTTTTGCTATGAGTGCAATATTTTCATTTTTAAAGTTATCCTCACATTAAATGCCGCTTTCAGGGAATAAACCCCTGTTTTCTTTGCGAAAAAAGGCAAATAAAAACCTTAATCAAAATTTTTTAAAAAAGCTGTTAATATCAAAATCATCGAAAAGGCCTTTTTTGTTTAATACCACTTTAGTCCCGCAAAATTCGCATTCACGGCTTTCGCCTTCGGATAGGGTATACATAGCCCCGCAGCCCGGACAGCGCACTTGCGCTTGCGTTTTTGTAAAACTAAAAGAAAAACTAAATTCATCATTTCCACTTTTTAACTTATGCCCGCTTTCATCAATGGAAACGTTTGTTAAAATCTTTAACTCAATCAATTTTAAGATATCATTTAGCACAACATTGTAAGGCAAATTCATGCTCTGTGAGATTGTATTTAAATCAGTAATCCCGTTTCCAATCATAGTTAAATAGTTTATGTATTTTTTTGAAGCTTTAGATAAAACAACCCTAAGGATAAAAAATAGAATAAAGCCCGATATTATAATAATACAATTGATGAAATGAACAAAAATATGCATAAATCTTCATCAAAATCCAAACCGACAAATATAAGGTCCAATAAAAAAGTAAAGGCCGAAAGAAGTAAAATGGTTACAGTAATATTTCTGAAATGACGGATACGATTATCTAAATATACGCAATTAATTTTATCAAACTTATACTTGCTCATTTAGATTCCACCTCTTTTTGGGTTATCAAATTCCCCGTTTTGAAGCTTTTCAATAGTTTTCATATCCTTTTCAAATTTCTGAAGTGAAAAATAGTATAATAAAACTGCCAAAATCAAAAAGATGGCAAATATTAAAATTTCCATAAACACAAACCCGCCCACATTTTCTTTAAATAAATTCTTAAAAAAGAGGCTGGCTATAACAATAATCTGATAAAGGGAAATTAGCGAACTAAACCCGCTTGTCAAAAACACATTCCCACGCCTTCTGTCAAG
>JAAYMJ010000236.1 GCA_012521455.1 Clostridiaceae bacterium | reverse complement strand
CCAAGGGGATTACAAAATAAGGATTAACACCAACGGCCTTGGGAATTTAATTCATAAAAGGGATATAACGCCCCTCTTTCGCGGATTAATTGACGTGGTATCAATAAGCTTAAATGCCAAAAACGCAAAGGAATATGACGCCATATGCCACAGCGTCTACGGTGAGGAGGCGTTTTACGCTTTAATTGAGTTTGCGAAACTTTGCAAGGACAAGGTAGGGGAAGTGGTATTTACCGTTGTGGACATACTTCCAAAAGAGGATATCGAGGAGTGCAAAAAAATCGCCGAAGAAGCGGGGGCCCGCTTGAGAGTACGCGAAATGATAAATTAAGTAACAGCTTTATGGTGTTATCCATATAATGAAATAGTCCCAGATTTTATGAGGTGGTTTATATGGATAACATGGAAAACATTTATGACTACTACGAGAAAAAGTATAAAAACCAAATGCCGTCAATATTGGTCCCCATTATCTTTGTCCCCTATGAATTGGTTGCAAACCTCCTTGAAAACTACATGCTTAAGCCCTACAAAGTGGAAACTAAAGAAAACGATAATATTTTAAGCTATTTTGACATAAACTTTCCTGAAAATGATGAGGATTAGTACTTAAAAAAGGATTGAAAGAATTTCAATCCTTTTTGTTTTTATACAAAAAACCTCCCGTAAAAGGGAGGTTTTTTTGTTATAGCTTAATAAACCTTTTTCAATGCGGCAAACCAAACGGGTTATATTTATGTATATAATCTTATATATCCACCTTTATATACTTTTCCCCCACGAAGGAAATTTCAGCTTTGCCGGAAGAGGAGTCGGTAATTTTGTTTACAAAATAATCCCCTTCTTCTTTTTTCACGCACACAAACATTTCCACTTTGTCGGTATAAACCGTGTCATCAATCATATAACCGCCCATGTTTATTTCATACTCAATTTTTCTGTGCATAGGGTAGTCAACCTTCACCGAATAAATGCAATATTTTTTCACCTTCACAATGCCGCTTTCGTTAACCGCCAAAGAGGCGGCCTTGCCGTACGCGCGGACCAAACCCCCCGCGCCAAGAAGGATTCCGCCAAAATACCTGGTCACTACCACTGCCACATTGGTTACGCCCTCTTTTTTTAGCACTTCCAAAACGGGAACCCCCGCGGTCCCTTGGGGCTCCCCGTCGTCGGAAAAGCGCATGATATTGTTATCTTTGATAATGTAGGCATAGACATTGTGGGTGGCGTTGTAGTGTTTTTTGCGTATTTTATTGATAAAATCAATGGCTTCCTCCTCGCTTTCAACAGGGGTGCAGTGCCCTATAAAGCGGGATTTTTTTTCAATGTATTCAATTTCTGACGCCTTTTTTACGGTTATATAATTTTCATTTGCCATAAAAATTCCCTTCCACAACTATTCAATTACAAATTCCTTTAGCCTTTCCCTTAAGACCCTGTCCGCCATAACCACCATGGTTGTGCCCAAAGGGCCGTATTCTTCCTCAAGCACAAGCTCGTTTTGATGGATTAGCGCCACTTTGTCCCCCGCTGTGTATGGGAACAAAAACTTGGTTTTTATTTTTTTGCCCGGCAAAACTTCCTCCAAAGCCTTTAGCAGTTCGTCAATACCGATATTGTATTTTGCGCTGATATTTACGATATGATCATATTTTCCCGAAGGCCTTGGAATGATTTTGCCATCCCTCGCGTCGGTTTTATTTAAAGCTAAAATCTGGGGCTTATCACCGCAGTTTAGTTCGCCAAGGAGCCTGTTTACCACTTCAATCTGGTTTGCCATTTCAGGGTTTGTGGAGTCCACCACATGGATTAGTGCATCTGCTTCCACCACTTCTTCCAGCGTGGACTTAAACGCGTTTATAAGATGGTGGGGAAGTTTTCTTATAAAACCTACCGTGTCCACTATTAAACAATTGCGGCTGTCGGAAAGGGTTATCCCGCGATAGGTGGTGTCAAGGGTGGCAAAAAGCATGTTTTCAGCAAACACCCCGGCGTTTGTCAAGGTATTTAAAAGGGTCGACTTTCCTGAGTTTGTGTATCCCACAAGGGCCGCCACCAAATGCCCCTGTTTTTTTCTTCCTTCACGCAGAAGCGCCCTGTGCTTTTTAATGTCAACCAGCTTTTCCTCCAAGGCTTCAATGCGGGCGCGGATATGCCTTCTGTCGCTTTCAAGCTTTGTTTCCCCGGGGCCCCTTGTGCCAATCCCGCCCCCCAGGCGGGATAGCTGCTCACCCATGCCTGTAAGGCGGGGAAGCATATATTTTAACTGGGCAAGTTCCACTTGGATTTTGCCTTCGGCGCTTCTTGCGCGGGAAGCGAAGATATCCAAAATCAGAGTGGACCTGTCAATGACCCTGACCCCCGTTATATCTTCAATGTTCCTGATTTGAGAGCCTGAAAGCTCGTCGTCAAAGACAAGTAAATCAGCCCCCAGAGTCTGGCAGGCGTTTTTTATTTCCTCAAGTTTTCCTTCCCCCACATATGTGGCTTTTTCAATGGTATTTCTGTTTTGCAAAACCTGGGCGACCACTTCGCCCCCTGCGGTTTTAACCAGTTCCTCAAGCTCTGCCATGGTTTCTTCGGTTGAGTCGGACAAAACGTCGACCAAACCCCTGTGCACGCCGCAGATTATAACCCGCTCTTTTTGCTTTTCCATTTCTTGCATATTATCAACCCTTTCAAAAAGGCAAAAGTTTTCCCATGTATTTTATGAGTATAGCAAAGAATATATATTTTTTCAAGAATAATTGAATATGCTTAAAAAAGGTGTGCAATATAATTATATAGGCTTAAAATATTTTTAGGGGTGAAAAATTTTTGTTAACGTTTTTATCGCTTTTGTGGGGCTTTGCCATAAGCTATTTTGGCGGGTTTTTTGAAGCAAGCGTTTTTGGTTTTATATCATTTTTGCTCATATATGTGTTTTTTAATCATAAAAGAGCAATATCACCCTTATTTTTTGTTTTTGTAATCTTATTTATTGGTCTTTTTGGCGATATTTTAGCTATATTAATAAAGGAGTTTGATTTAAATATAAACTACTGCTACTGGGCAATGTTTATTTTTTGCACAATTATTTCAATATTATATAAAAACCGCGCGGCATTTATAATATTAACATTACAAATGTTTTTAACAATTATTAACTCCCTAAATCAGGAAAAATCCGCCATAGCGTTTATTTACCTATGGGTTGGCGCAACTTGTGCTTCAATATTTAGGCTTTCTTTTTGTAATAAACTCAATAAAATATTACGTTTTTAATAAATTTTCCATTATTACTTTACTTTGCTTTGGGTTATTT
>JAAYMJ010000235.1 GCA_012521455.1 Clostridiaceae bacterium | reverse complement strand
TTTGGCGACAGCCATATTGACGAAATTGCAAAAGGGCATAATTTAGCCGTGCTTGCGAAAATCCCTATCGACCCCAAAATTTCTTCCGCCTGTGATGAAGGAACGGTTGAATACTACAGCGGGACATGGCTTGACCCCGTGGCAAAAATTTTGGAAGAAAGATTAAATAAAGGCAATAATTGAACATGAGGGCAGTAAACATTATGCCAATAAATTAATCACCCCGCCGATTATTCCTGACCCGAGAATTACAAAAATGGGGTTTGTTTTCCATTTTCTTAAAACAAATATAGCGGAAAAGAATAATAAAAGGGAAATAAAGTTTAAAGTCTTGGGATTTGTTGAAAAACCCCCTTCCCCCCAAATAGCCACTATAAAGATGGAAAGCCCCGCTGACGCAATCATGGCTACAATGACGGGCCTTAAACCTGCCAATATTGTTTGCAACACCTTCAGGTCTTTAAATTTAAAATAAATCCACGCTAAAATTGAAACAATTATGCATGACGGCAGAATACACCCTAAGGTTGAAACAACCGCCCCAAATATTCCCGCAATCCTTATTCCCACAAAAGTGGCAGAGTTTATGGCAATGGGGCCGGGCGTCATTTCCGCTATGGTAATAAGGTCGGTGAATTCAGCCAAAGAAAGCCAATGGTTCAAATCAACCACTTGGTTTTGTATAAGGGGGATTGCGGCCATGCCCCCGCCAATGCTGAATAAGCCGATTTGAAAAAAACTTAAAAAAAGCTTTAAAAGTATCATTTGATACCGCCGCCTTTTTGGGAATTTTTCATTTTAAGGAAAAATCTTGCCGCACCGGTACACCCGCCTGCTAAAATAATATACATAACATTAACCTTCCAAATATATGTGGCAAAAAACGCGCAAGCTAAAACTATTACGGACACCATGTCCTTTTGCTTTATGACGTTTCCCCCAAGGTTTATCACCACATCCGCGATTACAGCGGCAACACCTGCCTGCATTCCTTTTAAAACCGAGTTTACTACAATGTTATCCCTAAATGCCGCGTAAAAAACGGAGATAATACAAAGGGTTATAAAAGGAGGCAGAATTGTTCCTAAAATAGTAATTAAAGCCCCCAATATCCCGGCAACCCTGTACCCTAAAAGTATCGCCGCGTTGACCGCCACAGGCCCTGGGGAGGATTGCGCAATTGCCGTTAAATTTAACATTTCTTCTTCCTTGATCCAGTGCAGGTCATCAACAAATTTCTTTTTCATAAGCGGTACAATGACATATCCCCCTCCAATGGTAAAAGCGCTTAAATAAAAGGTGGACTTAAACAATGTTAAATAAGTGCTTTTTTTACCCTCCATGCCCCAATCCTCCTTTTTGCCGCTTGATTATATAATTGTATCACAAAACATAAATTTAGTATTCCAAATTCCAAATATAATAAAAAACAATGATAAAGGAGGGTTTTTTAGATGAATGAAGTGGACAAGTACATTGAAGGTTTTCCAGAACATGTGCGGGAAAGACTGACTGCCATAAGGAATATTATCCGTGAGTTGGCCCCGCAGGCAACCGAGCGGATTTGCATGAGAATGCCCACATATGATTTAAACGGGAAATGGCTGGTCCATTTTGCCGCTTTTAAAAATCACATAGGCTTTTACCCACAGCCTGAGGGAATTTTAGCATTCAAAGAAAAGCTTTCAGGCTATAAAACCTCAAAAGGCGCCGTGCAGTTTCCCTTGGATAAACCTTTGCCAACGGATTTAATCCGCGAAATTGTAAAATACAGGGTAGAAGAACAAACAAAATAAAGCCCTGCATGAACCTTGCGGGCGTATATGTTTCAAAGGCATATTAATATACGGCTTATAAAAACCACGCTTTGATAGTTCAAAGACGTGGTTTTTTTGCTTTATGGCGTTACTGTTGGCATTTGCATTCGCTGGTATTTCATGTTTCCTATGCATAGTTTAATATTGCGAGAAATATATTTTATAAAGCATGGGATTACCTTTTTTACCTCAATATTTTAAATGGTGTGAAGGTAATAAAAAACCATAACAAATTCAGTGGAAATGCTTTTTATGCCAAAACGGGGGCGCCTGCCAGCATGGGTATGTTCACCCGCTATGGATTTAGGGACTGAAAGCTTTGCGCTTGGAATGTTTAACATGCGGCATACATCCCGCAAAAATTGAGGGATTAACAAGCGTAACATAATGGATAGAAATTATCAAAAATTTTCACAAGAATGCTAAAAATGAGAAAAAAGATGAAAACTGCGGTTTTGTTAACTTTAAAGTTATTAAAATTTAAGTGAAAGCTAAATGAAGGGTCAGGGTGGTTTTGGTGGATTTTGATATAATTAAATATCCTTATTGCAGAGTAAAAGAAGAAAAATTCCCCCAAAAAGGCAAGTGTTTTCACAAAAACAGCATGGGTCTGAATATTAAAATTTGCCCCTTTTGCAATTTTTCAACATCCCTTCCCGTCAGTAAAGGCTTAAAAGTTGCAATAATCATTGAATGCAGTAAATTTGGATACGGGTTTAGGATTACTGAATAATCAAAAACTTATAAATCTAAAAACAATCCACCACTAAAACCAAAAGCTTAAGCGGGCTTTTCAAAAACGCATGCTTTATAAAAACCTTTGCCTGACTTTCGTTTTTATAAGGACACATAAACTAAACTTTTTGCTAAATATGGCGAAGTAATATATAGCCAGCTATCCTATTTCTTTTCTTTAAAAGCCTTCCGCATTTAATTGTGGGGGGCTGTTTTTTTAAAAATAAAGGAATATGCCCAAACCAAACTACATCGTAAGCATTGGCCCCATAGATGAAGAATTCCGCAGGATTGCGTTTTTTGTGCAAAGTAAAAGGGAAGAAATATCTAAAAAGCTATTATTCTGAGTTTTTAAACCTGATAAAAGCCCAAACGGGGTTTTTCCCCGAAAAGAGCACCCACGAGTGTTAATAAACGGTGATACTTCAGGAGTTTGCCCGTTAGAAGTCGGGAAAAAAATAATTGAAATTACCGTTACCGCTGAAAATGGCTGGACAAAAAGCCACTGCTTTTGCAGTGGCTTTTTTTATTAAAATCATAGCGCAAAAATATGGTTTTATAGTATAATAAAAAATAATAATTCCAAATTCGGGGGTGGCGTATGAATTTATACGAAAAAGTTAGCACCGGGCTTTCAGGATTTGATGAAGTCATAGACTTTCTCCGCTTTGGTGACAACGTGGTGTGGCAGGTGGATAATCTGGAAGGCTACAAAAAGATGGCAGGCTTTTTTATAAAAAGCGCAAGACAAAATAACATAAACCCTGTCTACATCCGCTTTTCCAGCCACGAGCCATTAATTGAGGGGGAAATAAAAACCTATTTTGTAGACGCAAACATGGGCTTTGAAAGCTTTACCACCCAAATTCACAATATAATCACAAAAGAAGGGAAGCGCGCATTTTACGTTTTTGACTGTTTAACGGACTTATTAAAATACTGGCATTCGGACTTAATGATTGGGAACTTCTTCAAAGCCACATGCCCCTACTTATTCGAGCTTGATACCATTGCGTATTTTGCGATAAAAAGAAATTCCCACACCTACAATACCATTGCGGGGATACGTGAAACCACCCAGCTGTTATTGGATTTGTACCAAATAAGCGGTAAAACCTACATTCATCCCCTAAAAGTATGGCAAAGGTATTCCCCCACCATGTTTTTCCCCCACCTTGTCAATGAATGTGAGGCGGTATCCATCACCTCAAGCTTTGACGCCTCGGAACTTTTTAAAAACATAAGCCGCGGGGAACTAAAACTTGACTATTGGAACACGATTTTTGAAGACGCCAAAAAAGTGCTAAACTCCTCTTTAAAAAAGCAGGAGTCCACAAAGAAAAAGCTCATGGGCATGCTTATTGGAAACGACTCAAGGATGTTTGAGCTATGCTTAAAGTATTTTACCTTAAAAGATATATTAAATATTTCCCAAAGGCTTATTGGTACCGGTTTTATCGGCGGGAAAAGCGTGGGGATGTTGTTAGCGAGAAAAATCTTGGAAACAGAAAGCAGCGGGCTTTCCTCAATTTTAGAACCCCACGACTCTTTTTATATCGGCGCTGACGTTTTTTACACCTACATTGTGCAAAACGGGTGGTGGTCCCTGCGAACAAAGCAAAAAACCCCCGAAGGGTATTATAAATACGCCGAAGAACTTAAGGAAAAACTCTTGCACGGCACATTCCCAAAGGACATTCAGGAACAGTTTATCCAAATGCTTGAGTATTTCGGGCAGTCCCCAATCATTATCCGTTCAAGCTCGCTTTTGGAAGATAACTTCGGAAACGCCTTTGCGGGAAAATACGAAAGCGTGTTTTGCGTAAACCAGGGAACCCCGCAGGAACGATATGAAGCCTTTGAACAGGCGGTACGGAAAGTTTATGCCAGCACCATGGACAAAGACGCCCTAAATTACCGCATGAACCGCGGCCTTGCCTTTTTAGACGAACAAATGGCAATTTTGGTGCAGCGGGTTTCAGGAGACAGGTTCGGGGAATATTTCTTCCCCCATATAGCGGGGGTGGGGAACTCCCAAAACTTATATGTATGGGATAATACTATCGACGTGAGCGCGGGAATGCTCCGGCTTGTGTTTGGTTTGGGAACAAGGGCCGTTGACAGGACCGGCGGGGACTATGTGAAAATTATATGCCTTGACGACCCCAAAAGAATCCCCCCCATGAATTATGAGGACCAAAAGAAATTCTCCCAGCACAGGATGGACCTTTTGTCCTTAGAGGAGAATGCTTTCAAAACCCTTGATGTGGATAAAGTTTTGGACCTTCCCCTAAAAGCGGACAAAGACCTGTTTTTAAGCTACGACCATACCACCGCGGCAAGGTACAGGGAATTAGGCTATACCAACCTTAAAACCCCCTATATTTTAGACTTTAAAAAACTTCTTTCACAAACTGATTTTCCACAGATTATGAGGCAAATGCTTTCCGTTTTGCAAAAGGCTTATGACTACCCCGTTGATATAGAATTTACCGCAAACTTTACAAAGGATGGGAAATTCAAAATAAACCTTCTCCAATGCCGCCCCTTGCAAACCAAAGGCTTGGGTAAAACCGTAATAATCCCTGAAATTGTCGGGGAAAAGGACTGCCTTTTTAAAGCGTGCGGCAACTTCATGGGCGGAAGTGTCAGGATGTCATTGGATTATGCAATATTTATTAACGCAAGCAGTTATCTTTCCCTAAACGAACAGCAAAAATACGAAGTGGCAAGAATTATCGGAAAAATCAACGAAATTATGAAGGATAAAAACACAATTCTTATAGGCCCAGGCCGCTGGGGAAGCACAACCCCCTCACTAGGCGTGCCCGTCCATTTTTCAGAAATAAGCAATATGAAGGTTTTGTGCGAATACTCCTCCAAAAAAGACGGCTTTATGCCTGAACTATCCTACGGCAGCCACTTCTTTTTAGACATTGTGG
>JAAYMJ010000234.1 GCA_012521455.1 Clostridiaceae bacterium | reverse complement strand
AGTTTACCAAATCTTCGGATGAGAATACGCTGAAGCTTCTTCCCGACCATGAAGCGTAGCCGTCGGTTGTAGGATAGATATAGAATTTCCCGTCATAGTACAATATTTCAGGGTCAGCGTAATACCCTTCTAATACAGGGTTATTGTCCACGCTAACTGTAACGGTGTATTCGCGGGACTGCCCGTCTTTTGTAACTGTGTATTTAACCGGTCCCTTTGAGAAGTCCTGCGGGGTGCTGGGTGAAATTTCAACACCGTCTGCCACCGCGAATTCGGGGTCAAAGTTTGTAATATCAGTACCTAATTTAACAGGCAGGTAAATTGTGTTGTTTGTCTGGTCAAATACCACGTTGAATTGTTTTACCTGTTTTGACATGGAATCGCCGATCATAAGCGGTGCGTCGGCAAGGTCTAAGATTTCTTTCGGGGATAGTGCCCTGTTATAAATCCTGAAATCATCAATGTAGCCTGAAAATGCGGGGTCGGAGCTCCATAGGGATTTGCCAATCATGTTATTTAGCCCCCCGATTTGGTAGGGCGCAACATTGCTTCTTTCCCATCTGGATACCCTTTCGCCGTTCATATACATGGTCATCATGTATGTTCCGTCAAATTCGTTGTATTTAATAACACCTGTCATCAAGGTCCATTCATTGTCCCTGATTTTCTTAGTAGCGGACACCCTTCTGGACTCGCCTGTGGGTCTCTTAAATTCCCTTATTGTAAACTGCGGGTAACCATCATTTCCGCCGCTGCCGCTTGTGGTAAAGTAGATATATGAGTCATCCTGATGTGACCCGAAATCCACAATCCTTTGGGACCTGATTGACGAGCTGGTTTTTACCCACGCAGACACTGTTAGTTCCCTTGTGCGTTTTAAGATGTCATTAGGCAACTTCACATACGCGCCGCTGCCGTTTAGGTATAGGGCATTTCCGATTTTTCCGCTTTGGGTTGTCGCGCCGTTTAACATAGTCCCGTCATTGCCGTTTCCTGACACGTCAACAACCTTTGTGCCTTCGATTTCGTCAAAGGTGTAGTGCAAAATGGGTTCAACTTTTTCTTCAACGGTAAACCCGTCGCCGTATAAGGTATTTAATAAGTCATATTCTTCTTTTGTAATTGGCATAACTGTGCCGTGCCTTACCCCTAAAAGCGCCGCGTTATTCGGAACTTTAGTGTAGTTTTCAAGGTCGGTTGTTACTGCAAATTCATACCTTCCTGAAGCGTAAACGTCATACATTAAAACATATTTGTCTGAGTTAATCAGCTTAAACATGCCCGAACCTTCAACCGCTTCAGTTGTCAATTGATAGAATTTGTTACCGTCAGTGTACGGGCCTGTAACCTTGTCGCTTACGGCCTTCTTAATGCCTGCGCTTGAGCCTGAGTATTTATAGAATAGGTGGTATTGATTGTTAAACGGGATAATATCCGCGTCAATAATTGAGTTATTGTCAGGCGGATAGAATAGTATCTGCGGTTCGCTTTCAAAACCTGTGAAATCGTCGTTTGCGTATGCGTAATATAGTTTGTCCTGGTCATTGGGGAACTTCATTGACCAGTAAACCATGTATTTTCCCGCGTCTTTGTCATAAATTGTCTGGGGCGCCCATGCCCTTGTGATGGTTGAAAATCTTGGATATAGTTTTGCGATTTCAACAACTGTGTGTTCCCAATTGATTAGGTCCTTTGATTTATATAAAACTATGTTTTGGTTTGTCCAGCCGTGGGTCGCGGTTCTTAGGTCTGTCGCAACCATATAGTATTTATACCCGTCCTTTGGCTCTTCAAGCCTTAAGATGTGCGGGTCCCTGACGCCCCCTGTGGTGGCTTTGTCGGAAATAAACATGGGGTCATTACCGTTTAGGGCTTTAAATGAAAATCCGTCCGTGCTTAGGGCATACCTGATTTGCTCATCCATCCCGCTGTTTCCTGTAAAATATGTAAAGAGGTAGCCGTAATAGCCTTCATCTTCAGCAAGGCTGATAGTAAAATCTTTGGACTTTGATTTTCCGTTAACATACGCGGTTGCGGTCAAAGTAACTTCCAAATTGCCGCTGCCTTTTTCGGGCCTCTTTAGGATTACGCCATCGTGGGATAGATAATCAGGATGGCTTGACCTCCACTCTATTGTAGAGCCTTCTGTCCCTTTTTTAGGCAAGGTAAGATTATCCCTTAAATTGCTTAAATTGCCTTCAAGAACAATAGAATCTAAATCGAATTCCAATTTTTCTTCCTCCGATAACTCTTGTAGTATGGTAACAGTAAATTCTTTTGTCACGCTTGCAGCACCTGTGGAAATTGTGGCGGTAAGGGTTACATCCACGTTTCCTGTGCCGTTTGGCGGCCTTTTTACAATACCGTCACTTGTCAAATACTCCTCATTTGAGCTTTGCCATGTGATGGTTGTGTTAAACGGGCCTGTGACAGGAAGTGTGATATCGCTTCTTACCTGGCTTAAATCGCCTAAAGTTAAGCTATCCTTAACATAATTTAAATCCACCGCAAGTTCCGCAACCTCATTTGCGGAAAGCGCCCTTGAATAAATCCTGAAATCGTCAACCATGCCTTTATAATATGCGTCAGCGCTGTATTGGGACCTTCCTATATAGTTTTGATAAGTATTTCCCAAATCAACGGGCGCGACGGTAACATTTCCCTGTCTGTGGAATTCCACACCGTCAACATAGCAGATTACTGTTTTGGTGTTGTAATCATAGGTAAACGCAAAATGGCGCCAGTCGTCATTTGTGCTAAAGGGGCTTGGAACTGAAAAACCGCCTTCACCTTGCCAGTTGGTGAGGGTCGCGCCGAATTTCACGTTATTTTCCGCGTTTGTTGTTGAGAAGAATATGTAGCCTGTTGAATCAGAATTCCCAAGTGTGAATAAAAATGTATTCGCACTTTGAATCCTCGGCTTTACAAACATTGAAACCGTATAGCTTGTAAGCCTTGGGGAAATCCCTTGGGGCATTTGCAAGTAGGCACCACTTCCGTTTAGGTTTAGGTAGCCGTCAACCACTGCCGCCCCGCCGTAAAGGGTTCCGTTAAAGCCGTTGTTGGATTTGTCCGGTACCTGAATACCGTTCACCTGGTCAAAATCGTACCAAACCAATAAACTTTCATCGTCTGTTAGCGCAACTGATGATATGGCAAACGCGCTTAAATTAAAAATGCCTAAAATCATCACGTGTACCACTAACAGCGCCAAAACTTTTTTAAACATTGTCCCGTCCTCCTGTCTTTCTTGTATTTATGCGTTTTGCATTATAGTTTTATTATACTTTCTATCGCGGTACAAGTCAAATTCTTTCGGAAAAATTTCATAAAAAATGCAAAAAGCCAAGCAGCGCTTGGCTTTTTGTTTTACTCAACCCTTATTATATTTCTTGCCTTTGCCTTGCAAAGGGGTTCAATTTTCCCGTCCTTCCATAGGAAGAACTTCACATAGCTTCCCTCATTTAATGCCGCTTCATAAACGTGTCGGCTTGACATCATAAAGTTTACGTCATACTTTGTAAAGCCCAAAAGTTTCTTATCCGTGCCGTATTCGGCGATATATAAATCGAAGCTGCCCGGCTCAAAGCTTGATATTGTGCAGGATACTTTGTCATCGGTAACTTTAATATCCCTAATGCTCGGGGTTGGGGTATTGTAAACCTTAAAGTTTGAAACGGTGAATTTCCCGCCGCTGACGCCTGAGCCGCCCACTACCATAATTTTGTTTATCCCTGTAACATATGGGGCGTCGCTTCTGAATGAGAAATTATTTGCAAGCTGGTAGGTATATCCTTCAGGGGTGGTAACCGTAACACTGTATACCCTGCTTGCCACATTTGCTTTACCCTTAATCAAATAGGTCTTTCCGGGCTCATATTGAACGTATGTGTTATATGAGAAGCTTCCGCCGTTTCTTGCGTCCATGTATCCGCCGGGTTGAAGCCTTATAACCATGCTTGAGCTGTTCCAAGCGTTAGGGGTAACACTTGAACCGATTAAGCCCACAACACCGTCGGTTAGCTCATTTGCCGTAATTTCATATTCAAAGTAAAACTCGCCTGTCTGCTCCTCGAAGGTATAATACGGCCAGGGATTGCCGCTGGCAGTGCCTGATATCCAGTCAACGCTTTTGGCTTTAACTGTGACGATAAAGTGTTTATCTTTCCTGTATTCACCCTTTGTAATGGTAGCGGTGAGCAATACCGTCACATCATCGTCTGAGCGTGTAATCACGCCTTCATTGGTAATCACGTTTTCATCGCTTGAAGCCCATGTGATTTGAGCCCCGTTTATTCCAACCTTCGGAAGTTCCAAATTTGTTGTAAGGGCGTTTAAATCCTGAACAAAGCCCAACATATTCGCTGTCTTCTCAACAGCTTCTTCATCGGTGCCTGCCGGGATTTCCCCCCAGATTTCATCAAGGGACAACGCCCTGTCATATAATTTCACATTGTCAATTGCCCCGCTAAAGTATGCGTTAGCAAAGGATTTTCCGATATACGCAACCAAATCCTTTTCAGCAAGGTGGTAAATGGTCCTTGTCATGTTTTCATTTTCACAAAGCAGACCGCCGTTTGCAAATACCGACACTTTAGAAGGCTCAACCCTGATTGCAACGCGGTTCCAGCCTTCCAAGTTCAAGCTGCTCCTGGTGGGAAGGTCATTTATTGTCCCTTCCAATGTCAGCCTTCCGGTTGCGCTTAATTTTGACATATTTACCCTAAACTCATGCAAATTGTCTTTTCCCACCGCAAAAATTGGGGAAAGAATGTTATTATCAAATTTAACATCCATGGTCAAGGTAAATGTATCGCGCCTGTCAAATAGGTTATCCGGGAACTGCATATATGAATTTATACCGTCAAGTTTTAGCACCCTGCTTTGGGTTTCTTCGTCAATTTCATATTGTGCATTTCCAAAGATAGCTGCGGAATCGTCTTCAAAGTCATATTCCAAAATGGGCGCGCTTCCAGGTTCGCCTGGTTTTAATCCGCCCCATTTTTCCAATACCCTGTCATACTCTTCCTGGGTTACCGCAAGCACCACGCCATGCTTTGAGCCTGTGGGCATTTTGATATAATCCGCTTTTGTGAATTTCCCTGAAGCAATATCGGTGGTAATGTAGGGAACAAACTTGGAGTAGTCGTCAATTAGCAAGCAGTAGGTGTAATCATCCCCAAGCATTTTAAATATTGCCGGGCCTTCGCCGGGTATTGTCTGGAATCCCGGAACGTCAGTCCATGTGTCATGCAGGGAATCCGCCACCTGCATGTCAACATAGCTGCTTGCCTTCTTTGTAAAGCGGTAGAATTTCCCGTCGTTTGCCTTAATTATTGTGGTGTCAATCCTTGCGGTGCCGTCGCCGCCCACAAAAACTTCAGGGGCTGTAAAGGTTCTGAAGTCTCTGGTTTTTGCAAGGAACACCGTGTCAATAATCGGGGTTTTCCCGTAGTTTTTGCCCGCGGCATAAACCCAGTATTCCCCGGTTTCTTCGTCATAAATAGCCTCGGGCGCCCACGCGCAGCCCATGTTCAAATCGCCAAACTTAACCATTCTGGGCTCTGACCAGTTTACAAGGTCGTCGGATTCCCAAACGATTAAGTATTTGCTTCCCTGCATGCTCCACTTTGTCCAACCGCCGCCGTCTTCAGTGTTTAGGTCGGTTGCCAAGAGGTAGAACCTGTCCCCGTGGGGCGAGCGGATAATATACGGGTCCCTGACCGCCCTCGTGCCCACATTGGATATAAGCACGGGGAAGTTCCCGTTTAGGTCAAACCATGTTAAGCCGTCCTTGCTTGCGGCCAAATGTATTGCCAAAACTTCGCTGTTTGAGCCGTTCACATAGCCGCGGAAATACGCATAGATGTATCCCGCCATCTCATCAAGCGGTTTTTTGGCTTTAACTGTGAGGTTAAATTCCTTTGTCACTTTTAAATCGCCATATGTTATTTCAGCTGTCAAAGTCACGTTTTGGTCAACGTCGGTTCTGTTTATAACCCCCGGCGCCATTACAAAATCCCCGTTTTGAATGGGCTGGGTGCTTATAATGTTTTCATCTGAAGAAGTCCATTTGATTGTCGCGCCTTTTACGCTTTCAGGCAAATTCAAATTGTCCTTTATATTATCGGGATTTGGAATGTCAACCAGATTGTATAAATCCTCTTGGGTCATTTCAGGCATGGTTGCCAATTCTTTGATTTCCTCTGCGGAATATGCCCTTTTTGCAAAGAGGAAGTTATCCAATGTTGCGCTCAAATACTTATCCGCGCTGAATTGGGATTTCCCAATAAAGTTTTGGTTGGTATCGCCTAAATCATTTGGTGTGAAAGTACTACTCATTGTGGCGTTAACTTCGCCGTTGTAGTAAATGGTCACAGTATTCCCGCT
>JAAYMJ010000233.1 GCA_012521455.1 Clostridiaceae bacterium | reverse complement strand
TTAAAATAATCCCCGATTAGTTTAACGTAGCCGCTTCCCAAACTAGAAGAGTCAATCCTGTCGCGGTCGCAATCTGTAATGCTGTCACCGTAAAACAAAATTTTCATAAAAATCCCCCTATAAAGACAAAAAATAAGGATGATTGCTCATCCCAAGAAAGCATTGCTAATATATTAGCAATAAAATTATTTGTAGAAATTATATACTATCAAAAGGGATAAGTCAATAGATTTTTTGTTAAAATTCACAATGGGGCAATTTTTTATGTACAAAATGTCCACTTGTGTTAACATTTTGTGAAAAATATAAAGATTTTTTCTAGATAAGTTATAATTAAATATGATTAGTAAAACTAAATAAAAGACTTCCAAGAAATTTCGCAAAATTTGTCGCAACTTGACAATAAAGTGTTTCGGTGCTATAGTTTACATATACAGACTGCAGACAAACTGCATTTTAGAACGCTTTGGGGTAGTTTTGGGCAAAGCGCCTTGTTTTCAAACAAAAGCCGTAAATCACGGGCTTTTGTTTGGGCGTGTTTGTCGGCACGATGGTAAATATAGTGTTTGGAGGATTAATTATGAAAAAAGCTCTGGCTCAAGTTTTGGTCTTTCTTTTGGTATTTTCCGTTCTTCCCGCAGCCTATGCGGATGAAGTTTTAACTTTTTCCCATGAGGGAGGATTGTACGAAAATTCTTTTTATTTAGAGCTTTCAACAAACATTCAAGGGGCTAGGATTTATTACACACTAGACGGTTCCGACCCGACGGTGTATTCCATTTCATATACTGCCCCCATTGAGATAAAAAAGATAGAACCGATGTCGGGTGATGTAAAATCAACCATTACAAACGGGGCAAATGTAGGGGCAAGGCCGTATTTCAGCGGCACGGTTGTCAGGGCTAAAGTCTTTGACCAAAACGGGAACGCCCTTACCAAAACCATTACCAATACATATTTTGTGGCGGATGATATTTTTAATATGTTTAAAATGCCAATATTAAATTTGACCTTTGAGCCTTCCGACTTTATCGGGCCAAAAGGGATGTATACAAACCCCTACACCGAATATACCCCCCAGTGTTTTATGGAGTATTACGAAGCTGACGGCACCCTTGGGTTTAAGCACAGCGCGGAAGTGAAAATTTCAGGGCATGCTTCTAAAGGGGCAAGGAAAAAATCCCTCCGCTTAAACTTTACAAAGGGAAAATATGAAAATGATAAAAAACTTTTAGGCTACGACCTGTTCCCTGAGGCGAAGAAAAATTATTATGATGACAGCAAAGTGGAAGAACACGCAAAAATCACCTTCAGGGTTTCCGACTGGGAAAACTCCACAATCAGGGAATCTTTAACCGAAAAAATCTCGGATGTGCTCCGGCCTGACACCATGTCCACAGTGTCAACGGCGGTTTTCATAAACGGGGAATTCTGGGGCGTTTATGAAATGAGGGAACAGTTTGACAACAACTTTGTGGCAACCCACTACGACGGCATATCCAAAAGCGATGTGGTTCAGCTTGACTTTGACTGGGATACCGCAAACAGCGGCTATCCGAGCGACCATCCTTTATACAGGGTTTCATATTCAGAAGGGCCCGACGGGGAAGAGGAAAAGTATTATAACGAATTTATGGAGCTTTACAACTTAATCACAGGCGGGACAATACATACGGCAGAGTCATACAACAGGCTAAAGCAGATGGTGGATATTGACAATTTGATTGACTATATCATAATCTACAACTTCTTTGACAATATTGACTGGCCGGGGAACAACATAAAAATGTGGAAAACCACAAATGAGTATGACGAGTCCGCGCCCTACGGGAAAGACGGGAGATGGCGCTTTATCATACATGACTTTGACATCGCGTATTCAAATATTTATCAAAACACCTTTGATTATTTTAGCACTTCCCCCTCTAATACTGACGCAAGAAGGCCCAGATGGGCGATTAATATGATAACCAGCCTCTTTAACAATGAAGAATTCAGAAACCAGTTTGCCGCAAGGTATTTTACATATTTGAATACCACATTCCAAAGCCAAAGAAC
>JAAYMJ010000003.1 GCA_012521455.1 Clostridiaceae bacterium | reverse complement strand
TGTTTTGGTACTTTTGACTCAACAGCTTTATAAGCCTGTATTGGGAATTGTTTGTGTCCTGGTACTCGTCCACTAAAATATATCTAAACCTGTTTTGGTATTTTTCCAAAATAGACGGGTTTTCTTCAAAAAGCTTAACGGTTAACGTAATTAAATCATCAAAATCAAGAGCGTTTTGGATTTTTAACTTCTTTTGGTAAAGCTCATAAATCCTGCCTATATTTTTATACCTGTAATCATTCCCAAACCTTTTTAAAAAATCACCGGGGGAAAGCATATTGTCTTTCGCGTCGGAAATTACGGGAATTACTATTTTAGGCGCAAAAGCCTTCTCATCCAAGTTTAATTCCGAAACGCACTCTTTAACCAGCCTTTCAGCGTCGGCTGCATCCAGTATATTAAAATTCCTACCATACCCTATGGCGTCAATTTCCTGACGGAGAATTCTCACGCATGCCGAGTGAAAGGTCCTTGCCCAAACCCTTTCACCGTCATCCCCTAAAATCTGGACAAGCCTTTCCTTCATTTCATTTGCGGCCTTATTTGTAAAGGTGATTGCCAAAATCATATAGGGCGGCACGCCGCACTCTTTTATTAAATAGGCAACCCTGTATGTTAAAACCCTCGTTTTGCCGCTTCCTGCCCCTGCAAGCACTAAAAGCGGCCCCTGTGTATGGGTGACCGCTTTTTGCTGCGAGGGATTTAATTTATCTAAAAGATTTTGCATATTTTCATCCCTTCTCTTTGGCTATTAACTTACAGCACCTTGCTTAAAAACGCCTTCGTCCTTTCGTTTTGAGGGTTAGTAAAGATTTTATCCGGGGGGTTTTGTTCAACTATTACCCCTTCATCCATAAATAGCACGCGGCTTGCCACTTCCCTTGCAAAGCCCATTTCGTGGGTTACAACCACCATGGTCATGCCTTCATTGGCAAGTTCCCTCATAACATTTAAAACTTCCCCGACCATTTCAGGGTCTAATGCGCTTGTGGGCTCGTCAAACAGCATGATTTCAGGCTCCATGGCCAAAGCGCGGGCAATGGCAATCCTCTGCTTTTGGCCCCCTGACAGCTGGTTGGGATAGCTTTGCGCCTTATCCACAAGGCCCACCTTTTTTAAAAGCTCAATCGCTTTTTCTTCCGCGTCCTTTTTGTTTATGCCCTTAACTTTTCTAGGGGCCAATGTAATATTGTCCATAATCGTTAAGTGGGGGAACAAATTAAACTGCTGGAAAACCATGCCCATCTTTTGGCGGAGTTTGTTTACGTCGCTTTTTGGGTCAGTAATGGCTTCCCCGTCAATGATAATTTCGCCTTTATCGGGCACTTCCAAAAGATTTAAGCACCTTAAAAAAGTGGATTTGCCAGAGCCGCTGGGCCCGATTACTACAACTTTTTCCCCTTTTTCTATATGCTCATTTATCCCCTTTAAAACTTCCAGTTTCCCAAAATGTTTGTGCAAATCTTTAACGGTTATCACTAAGCCTCATCCTTTTCTCAATTAATCCAAAAATATAGCTTAAAAGCATTACCACAACTAAATAAATTAACGCCATGGTCAATAGCGGGAAGTAGGCGGCGTAAGTCTGGCTTCTTATTATGTCCCCGCCTCTTGCCAAGTCCTGCAAACCAATGTAACCCATAACCGCGGTTTCTTTTAATAAAACTATGGCTTCGTTAAAAAGCGCCGGCAAAACATTTTTGATTGCCTGCGGAAGCACAATTAACACCATTGTTTTTGTGGCCGAAAGCCCCAAAGAACGCCCCGCCTCGGTCTGGCCTTTGTCCACCGACAAAATCCCCGAGCGGAATATTTCAGATACATAAGCCCCCGAATTTATCCCAAAAGCAATGGAGGCAACCGCAATCTTATTTATGTCCACATGCCCGAACACCACATAATAAATAATCATAAGCTGAACTACGGACGGGGTCCCGCGGATTATTGTAAGGTAAATGTTTGCAATAAACCTAAATAGCCAAAATTTGCTCATTTTTAGGTAAGTCACAATCATTCCCAACAAAATTCCCAAAAGGCATGAAAATAAAGTCACAAGCAAAGTCATTTTCAAGCCGTTTATAAGATACATGAACCGGTTTTGATGAATTAAGTTTTGGTAAAACCCGTCCGCTAAAGTATCTACCAGATTTATCAGCCAATCTTGCTGCGTAATTTGCGCAAAAGTATGTATCATATTTTGTATTCCTTTCACCAAATTTACTTATAAAAAATTATAAGTTGAATTAAATTTTAGTATGCACAAAAACTTAATTCAGCTTATACAAAAATTTTAAAAAAGGGGATAGATTGTTCTCTATCCCCCTGTAAAATCCTAATCCCAAATGGCTTAGATTATTCTGTCTGGGACGCTCCTTCTTCAGTTTCGTTTGAAGTTTCTTCTGTTTCTTCAGGGAAGTATTTTGCGTAAATTTCATCATATCTTCCGTCAGATTTAATTTTTTGTAAAATTTCGTCGATTTGAGCTTTTAGTTCGCTACCCTTTTTAACTGCGATAGCATATTCTTCTTCAGTTAATTGTTCTTCCAGAAGTGTTAAGTCACTGTTCTTTTCAACAAAAACTTTTGCCGGATTTGCGTCAATTACAACCGCGTCGCACTTGCCGTTTTTAAGTTCCATAATAGCGTCCGCGCCTTTTTGGAATCTTACAACTTCAACATCGGGATGATTTTCTGTCAAATAAGCATCCCCTGTTGTGCCGATTTGAACGCCAACCTTTTTGCCTGATAGGTCATCTTTTGATTTTACAGCTGAGCCTTCTTTTTTAACAATTATAACCTGGCTTGCGTTAAAGTAGCTTTCAGAGAAATCAACGTTTTTCTTTCTGTCTTCAGTAACAGTCATGCCGGCAATTACAAAGTCAACTTTTCCGCTTTGTAGAGCGGGAAGAAGGCCGTCGAAAACCATGTCTTCTATTTTTAGTTCCATTCCCAACTCTTCTGCGATAATTTTCGCGATTTCAATATCAAAGCCAACGATTTCGTTGTTTTCCTTGTATTCAAAAGGCGGGAATTCAGCATTTGTTCCCATAACTAAAACTTCTTTTTTCTGTGTTTGTTGCCCGGTTTGGTTGTCCGCCGCTTCTTTTTGGGTTTGCTGTGCGCAACCTGCGACTGCAAAAAGCATTAAAGCAGCCATCATTAAAGCAATTAGCTTTTTCATTTAATACTTACCTCCACATCTTAATTATTATGGATAAATTATATCACTTTAATTTGCTAAAAGCAATAGATTTATTTAAAAAAATACAGAAAAAAGTATAAAAATTCATAATAGGTTTTATTATTTCCGCTTTATAACTTCCCTTGCAGCATTTGCTATATCATCCGCTGTAAGATTATACATTTTTAGAAGTTCCGCGGGCTTTCCGCTTCTTCCAAAAACGTCGCGGGTGCCTACGCGCTGCATGGGAACGGGGTAATTTTCGCATAAAACTTCTGCCACCGCGCTACCTAACCCGCCAATTATATTGTGCTCTTCAGCGGTAACAACCGCCCCTGTTTCGCGTGCCGCTTTCACGATAATGTCCACGTCAATGGGCTTAATTGTGTGAATATTTATAACCCTTGCAGAAATCCCTTCGGAGGCTAAAATTTCCGCCGCCTTAATTGCCTCAGGCACCATTAGACCCGTAGCAATCAAGGACACATCCGAGCCGTCGGAAATCTGAACCCCTTTCCCAAGCTCAAACTTGTAGGTTTCCTCATCAAAAATAACGGGAACCGCAAGCCTTCCAAACCTCAAATACACGGGGCCGTCATGGAGTATCGCCGCTTTTACCGCCGCCATAGCTTCCACGTGGTCTGCGGGGTTTATAACCACCATGTTGGGGATTGAGCGCATTAGCGCAATATCTTCAAGGCACTGGTGGCTTGCCCCGTCCTCGCCTACTGAGATACCAGCATGGGTCGCGCCGATTTTCACATTCAAATTTGGATAGCCTATGGAGTTTCTCACCTGTTCAAAGGCCCTTCCTGCCGCAAACATAGCAAATGTGCTTGCAAAAACCACTTTGCCTGTGGAGGCAATGCCTGCAGCAACACTCATCATATTGCCTTCAGCAATACCAACATTTATAAACCTTTCAGGAAACTTCTTTTTAAATGTTTCAGTTTTCGTGGACTTTGATAAATCCGCGTCCAAAACAACAATATCATACTCTTCGCCGAATTTTGCCAAAGCTTCGCCATATGATTCACGGGTTGCTTTCATATTTGCCATATCACATTACCTCCAACTCTTTAATGATTGCGTCAATTTCCGCAACCGCCGCCTCATACTGTTCCTTATTTGGCGCGCTGCCATGCCATTGGGGCTGGTTTTCCATAAAGGAAACATTCTTTCCTTTTACGCAGTTAGCCAAAATTAAGGTGGGCTTTCCTTTTATGGTTTTTGCTTCTTCAATCGCGTTGTCGATTTGTTCCACATCGTGCCCGTCAATGGTAATCACATGCCAGTTAAAGGCCTCAAATTTTTTGTCAATGGGAAGTGGTGAGCATACATCGCAGAGTTTTCCGTCAATTTGAAGGTTGTTAAAGTCAACAAAAGCGGTTAAGTTGTCAAGTTTGTATTGCGCCGCAAACATTGCGGCTTCCCAAACCTGCCCTTCTTCCAATTCCCCGTCGCCTAAAATCGCGTAAACCCTGTAATCCTTGTTCGCAAGCTTTCCCGCAATCGCCATGCCGCAGGCCGCGGATATCCCCTGCCCTAATGAGCCTGTGGACATGTCAACCCCCGGAACCCCCTTCATGTCAGGATGGCCCTGAAGGTATGAGTGGGCTTGTCTGAATGAAGAAATGTCTTCTTTCGGGAAAAAGCCTTTTTCAGCCAGTGCCCCGTAAAGCGCGGGCGCGCAGTGGCCTTTAGATAGCACAAGCCTGTCCCTGTCAGGGTTTTTAGGGTTTTTAGGGTCCAAATTTTTCATCTGCTTAAAATACAGCACCGCCAAAATATCGGAAATTGAAAGTGAGCCGCCGGGGTGCCCCGAATTTGCGCTGTAAACCGCCAACAGCGCGTGCTTTCTGATTCTATTGGCAATAATCATCAATTCTTTTTTTAATACTTTATCCATTCTTTTCGCCCCTTTTATTAATTACTGTTTTCGTTTATCCTTCTTTCGTAAGATGTGTTTAGTATTCCGTCAAGCCTTTCAAAATTCCCCGTCAAATACAAATACCCAAGAAGCGTCTCAAACCCTGTCGCGTGTCGGTATTCCGTCACATTCGCGTTTTTGGTGGCGGAGGATTTTGTGTTTCTGCCCCACTTATATATCCTAAGCTCTTCCTCGCTTAAAATATCCTCAATTAAATGGAAGGTGTCATGCTGGCCGTGGGCGCTGACAAACCTTGTAGCCTCTTTATGCAAATCATTCACCTTTTTGTCCCCGCTTAAAACCAGTTTTGTCCTGATGAATAAATCGTAAACCGAATCCCCCACATACGCAAGGGATAAAGGCGAATATTCTTTTACATCAAAACGGTTATCCTTTAAAAATTTAAACATTTAGATTTCCTTTCACCAAACAAATTATATCCTCTTCCATTTAACGCCTTGCGGGGTATCCAAAAGGATTATGCCCTTTTCCTTTAACAAATCCCTGATCCTGTCCGCCTCTTTAAAGTTTTTCTCGCTTCTAGCCTTTTGTCGCAAATTAATCAGTTCCTCAATTTCAGAGTCCAATGTTTCATCCTTCTTGCTGTAAAAAATCCCTAAAACGCCGCCTAATTCCATGAAGGTTTCTTTAAATAACACAAGGTCGTCTTTTGAAAGGTTTTCTCCTGCGCAATAGGTGTTAGCATATTTCGCCAGCTCAAATAAAACCGAAATTGCGTCAGCAGTGTTTAAATCGTCATCCATCGCTTCAATGAATGAGTTTTTGTATTTTTCAACCTGCCCTTTTACCTCTTCCGAAACCCCGCGGCTTTGGGATTTTGAAATCAAAAAGTCCAGATTTTCAATGCAGTTATAAAGCCGTTCAAGCCCTGCTTGTGACTGCTTTATAAGCTCGTCTGAAAAATTAATGGGGCTGCGGTAGTGGGCGGACAGCATAAAGAATCTTATCGCCTCATAGCCGTAGATTTTTGATAAATCCCTTACCAAAAGGAAGTTGTTTAAGGATTTTGACATCTTTTGATTGTCTATGTTAATAAAGCCGTTGTGCATCCAATACCTTGCAAAAGGAACCCCGTTTGCGCATTCGCTTTGGGCAATTTCATTTTCATGGTGGGGGAATATCAAGTCCCTGCCGCCGCAGTGAATGTCAATGGTCTTTCCCAAAAAGCGGTTTGCCATTGCCGAACATTCAATGTGCCAGCCGGGCCTTCCCAATCCCCACGGGCTTTCCCACGCAGGCTCATCGGGGCTTTTTTGCTTTTTCCAAAGCACAAAATCCATGGGGTCTTCTTTTCTTTCGTCAAGCTCTTTGCGGACCCCCGCTTCCAGCTCATCCAAGGGCATGTGGGAAAGCTTACCGTACTCGTCAAACTTTTTCGCCCTGAAATAAACGTCCCCGTCAAGGTTGTAGGCAAAACCCTTTTCTTCAAGGGTTTTGATAATCTTTATAATCTCGTCAATGTTTTCAGTGGCTTTAGGGTGGTATGTGGCATGCTTAATATTCAGGCCT
>JAAYMJ010000232.1 GCA_012521455.1 Clostridiaceae bacterium | reverse complement strand
AGCTAATCAATGTAAGAATGCAGCTTGAAGATTGGGAAAACGCCATAGGGTATGTAAAAAAAGACAGCCGCGTTGACGGGAAAAACCTGTTACTTTTTGGCACTTCACTAAGCGGCGGGCATGTAATATGGCTTTCTGCGCGCAGAAATGATGTAAAAGCAGCGGTAGCACAATGCCCATATACGGATACTATGGCTACAATAAAATCAGTTTCCCCGCTTTATATCCTAAAAAAAGCGCCTTTTATTATTGCCGACTTGTTATCCTCAATAACAGGGTATCATCCCGTGATGCTCAAGCTTTTAACATATAAAGGGGAGAACGCAATATTGGAAACCGATGAAGAAACAAAAAAAAGATTTTTCAAAGATGTTAGCTTCATAAATGAAGTACCGGCAAGAACATTGCTTGAATTTGTCAAATATTCACCGGGTAAATATTTTGGCAAACTACTAAATCCTGTTTTTGTTGCGGCATGTCAAAAAGATACACTGGCCCCCGCGGATAAAACCATAAAGCTGGCAAGGCGCGATAAATACGCAACTTATAAAAATTATGACTGCGGGCATTTTGATATTTATTTAAGCCCGTACTTTGAAGAGGCAATCAACGATTATATTAACTTTTATAATGCTATACTGGACTAAGCCGATTTGTTACAAGATTAATCTTGCGACGTTTAAAAACGTGAATTACTGTTGTTTAATTGGATACATACAATACAGGGGTTTTGGGCTTTCAGCCTTATAAATTGAGCCCGCAGTTTTGCGTTTTGCATGGCTAATTCTAGGAAACACGTTTAATGCTCAAAGCCCATAAAAAAAGCTGCAGTGAATGCAGCTTTTTTACCATATACATTTTTCCTTAAGCTTGTCTGTCAGATATGAAGCACAAACCTTGCAATATTAAAATATATCAAAAGTGATATTGCGTCAACTATTGTGGTAATAAACGGGCTTGCCATAACCGCGGGGTCAAAGCCTATTTTTTTTGCCGTCATGGGCAGGATACATCCTACAAGTTTTGCGACAAAAACCGTAAATATAAGTGTTATGCAAATTACCATGGCAACATTAATTCCCGTCCCGTCAAACAGCATTAGCTTTAGGAAATAAACCAGCGCAAGCGTCATACTGCACATGAATGCTACGCAAAACTCCTTCCAGGCAACCCGCAAAATATCGCCAAAACCCAGCTCATTTAAAGACAGGCTCCTGATTACCGTAACAGAGGCCTGGCTTCCTGAATTCCCGCCTGTGTCCATAAGCATGGGGATATAGGCTGTAAGGATGACATAGGCTTTAAGCGCGTCTTCAAAACGGGATATAATCATACCAGTAAATGTTGCTGAAATCATTAGTATAAGCAGCCATGGTATGCGGCTTTTCCATATCTCGATTGCGTTCTTCTTTAAATATGGCTTGTCCGTAGGGGTAATCGCCGCCATTTTTTCAATGTCTTCCGTTGTTTCCCTCTGCAAAACGTCAATAGCGTCGTCAACGGTTACTATCCCGACTATTCTATTTTCATTGTCCACCACGGGTAAAACTGTAAGGCCGTACTTGGCAAAAAGGTTTGCCACCGTTTCCTGGTCTTCGGTGGTGCCAACAGAAATTACATTGCGGCTCATCACATCTTCAATTCTTGCGTTTTCATCGGAAAGGATTATGGTCCTGATTGTGACAACGCCGATTAAATGCCTTACGTTGTCTGTAACATAGCATGTTTCAATGGTTTCGCTGTCCAGCCCCTTTTCACGGATGCGTTTTATCGCATCCCCAACCGTCATGCCAGCATTTAACGTTATAAACTCGGTGGTCATAATGCTTCCGGCAGAATCCGTGGGATATTTTAAAATTTCATTAATAAGCTGCCGGGTATTTGAATCCGAGTTTTCCAAAATCCGCTTGACTACATTTGCGGGCATTTCCTCAACAATGTCAACCATATCGTCAATATAAAGCTCTTCAATGACTTCATGCAATTCAGTATCGGAAAAGCTTCCGATAAGCATTTCCTGCTGGTCATAATCCATTTCAACAAAAGCCTCGGCGGCCAGTCCCTTGGGTAAAATCCTGAATAACAGCAAGGTATTCTTATCCGAAAAATTTTGCAAAAACGCCGCAATGTCCACAGGGTTCATGGAAGAAAAAATGTCTTTTATCTCTTTGTACTTTTTTTCTTCCAAAAGCTTTAAAACTTTTTTGTCCAAAGATTTTACATTTGCCATTTGTCTTTCCTCCTTTCAAAGCATTTACATACAGAGCAAAAATGCCCGGTACTCTTGACAGGAGTAAGACACAACAGCCCGAAGCTCAGTAACACGCGGACGCTGCCGCAGTGTTACTATATCCGTTGTGTCTACGTTCAGGTATTGTGCCGCTACTACTGCCAGCGTCCATAGTCTTACTTCGCTCCTTTCAAAAATTAATTAAATATCCAAAAATACAAAAAGTCATTTATAGTTGCTATTTGTCCAACAGACACTATCAGTTTAGCCTATAAAACATCTTATGTCAAGAAAGGCCCAAAGGGGGCGCCACATCAAAAAGACGGGGCATATTTTTAATGATTGGCTATTTCCCAAAGCGCGGTTTCGGGCAATAAAAAATCCCCTCAAAAAGGGGATTTACAATTTTTTTGGTGCCGATGGTGGGAGTCGAACCCACATGGTTTCCCGCACGATTTTGAGTCGTGTGCGTCTGCCAATTCCGCCACATCGGCAACTGTCGACTTTCATATTATAAGACATGTTTTGAAAAAAATCAATACTTTTTTTGCAAGGTCATAAAAATTTTTGTCAGCTGCAATGCGAAAAATTTAAATCTTGGTTTTTGCCAGAATTTTTCCTAAAATATCTTTTGCTAATTACCCTTATTTATATCCATAACAGGCATTAGTTATGCGGAAGCATTACTATGAGTTATTGGGGGTTTCCCCGTTTCGGGCGGGGTTAGGAAAGTTAATATTAATATTTTATATGTTAATTTTATCACATTGTACAAATAAGGTGGAAAAGAAGGCGGATTTTTTGAATAAAATTTGACGATTTAACACTTTACAAATTTAATAAAGTAAAGTATAATAAGGATAACAAATTATTATTTCACTTGGAGGTTTAAAATATGAAAAAAGTTTTACTGCTTATGTTATCACTAATCATGGTTTTATCCCTTGTATCATGCGGAAAAGCGGAACAAACCCAAAGCCCGCAAGGTGTTGGAAGCGATGAAAATGCGCAAATTGAGAAAAAACAAGAAGACAGTGTTGACACTTCCTGGGATGACATTGTTAATAAAGGCAAATTTGTAATGGGTTTGGATGATGAATTTGCGCCCATGGGATTCAGGGATGAACAAGGAAACCTTGTTGGTTTTGATATTGACTTGGCTAAAGCCGTGGCAGAAGTTTTAGGCGTGGAAGTTGAATTTAAGCCCATTGCTTGGAGCGCAAAGGAAATGGAACTTTCCTCAAAGAAGATTGACTGCATTTGGAACGGCTTTACAATCACTGAAGAAAGAAAAAAACAAGTATTATTTACCGAGCCTTACCTTTCAAGCGACCAGGTTATTGTGGTGAAGAAAGGCTCAAGTATTGCTAAAAAAGAAGACTTAATAGGTAAAAACGTTGGCCTTCAAAAGGATTCCTCAAGCTTTAATGCCCTATCAAAGCAGGAAGAAATTATGAATGGGCTAGCGTCACTTAAGGAATACGAAACAAATGTTGAAGTGCTTTTAGATTTAGGCGCAGGCAGGATTGACGCAGCGGTTATGGACGAAGTGTTTGCAAGATACTACATAACCGACAACAATCTTGATTATGTGGTATTGGACGAATCTTTGGACAGCGAAGACTACGGCATTGGTTTCAGGCTTGGGGACGAAGCGTTTAAGAACAAGGTTGAAGAAGCATTGGACACTTTAAGGAAAAACGGCAAAATGGATGAAATCATGAAAAAATGGTTCGGGGTTTAATCTATAAGGTTTTTATAAATATTAACATGGCAGCTGGAGGTAGTAATGCAGTCATTTATTGATATAGCAAAAGAATTATCAAGAGGCATGAATATCACTTTAACCATATTCTTTGTTACAATTTTTGCCTCAATCCCCCTTGGGCTTTTGATTTCCTTTTTGAGGATTTCAAACAAGGTCTTAAAATCCATTTCAGGTTTTTATGTGTGGGTTTTAAGAGGGACGCCGCTGCTTTTACAAATCTACTTTGTCTACTACGGGCTTCCCCTTTTCGGGATAGTTCTTACAGACATGCAGGCGATACTTTTGGCGTTTGTCCTAAATTACGCCGCGTATTTGGCTGAAATCTTCAGAAGCGGCATTGAGTCCATTGACAAGGGGCAGTATGAGGGGGCTACCGCATTGGGGCTTAATAAAAAGCAGACCATGTTTTTGGTAATCCTGCCCCAAATGGTAAAGCGGGTGCTTCCGCCCGTTACAAATGAGGCAATAACCTTGGTTAAAGATACCGCATTGGCCTCCGCTGTGGCTATGAATGATATATTAAGGATTGCAAAAGGAAATGTTTCAAGAACAGGAAATGTCAGCGCGTATATTGTAGTGGCTGTATTTT
>JAAYMJ010000231.1 GCA_012521455.1 Clostridiaceae bacterium | reverse complement strand
GGATACAAAAAGGTTAGCGGCAACGGATTTTTTAAGACCCTGTTTAACTTGGGGGTTGGCGGGGAATTTCGGACATATTACAAATTGTGGCAGATGGGTGAAAAATACATCCTGACAAATGTGTATCTGCCTAAAGAAGACAATTCCACATCGGAGTCGGATATTATAGTTATAAACGAGTACGGGATTTTTGTTTTTGAATCTAAAAATTACAGCGGCTTTATCTATGGAGGGGAAAACTCAAAAACATGTACCCAAAGCTTTGGGAAGTTTAAAAAATTTAAATTCCTAAACCCCATTTTGCAAAATAAGGGTCACATAAAGTCAATAGATGAATATTTGGATAACAAATACACCGGCAAGTTTTATTCCTTTATAGTGTTTAGCGAAAGGTGCAGCTTAAAAAAAATAAAATTGAGCGGAAAAAATGTTTTTGTGATAAAAAGGAATAAATTAGAGTCAGAATATAAAAAGCTTTTGAAAAGGGAAACAAAAAAGCTTTCCCCAAGCGAAGTCCGTGAAATTTACGCGGTATTAAAAACAAAGTCAAATGTGGGGGAAGATATAAAGAAAAAGCATATTGAAAATATACAAAAAAAGCTAAACGCCTAGCGTTTAGCTTTTTTTATAATAGCTAACATACCATTTCGCAAACTCATAAAGCCCGTCTTCAATTTTGGTTTTTGGCCTAAAGCCGATTTTTTCATAAAGCTTTCCTATATCAGCGTAAGTTTTTGTAACATCCCCGGGCTTTAAGGGCTCATAAACTTTCTTAAACTCCACTTTCCTTCCTAGCGCCCGTGAGAGGGCGTTTTCCAAAGCGAAAATAAAATCCATGAGTTTTTCAGGCTGGTTGTTCCCGATATTGTATATTTCATGGGGCGGCGAATTTTTTGGGGGCAGGGACAAAAGCTTATACATGGAGTTGGTTATATCGTCAATATATGTAAAATCCCTGTATAGGTCATGTTCAAAATCCCCGTTATTGAAAATGCGGATTTCTTCCCCCCTAAAGTACCTGTCGGTAAAATTAAAATACGCCATGTCGGGCCTGCCGAATGGCCCGTATACGGTGAAAAACCTCAAGCCCGTTGCGGGTATATTAAATAAGTGGCTGTAAGTATACGCGAAAAGCTCGTTGGATTTTTTGGTTGCCGCGTAAAGTGAGGCAGGATTGTCCACAAAATCGGTTTCCGAAAAGGGGACTTTTTTGTTGTTCCCGTAAACCGAACTTGACGAGGCGTAAAGCAGGTGCTTTATTTTTTTATCCCTGCAGCCTTCTAAAATATTGAAAAAGCCATATATATTGGAGTCAATGTAGGCGCGGGGGTTTTCGAAGGAATACCTTACCCCGGCCTGCGCCGCAAGGTGGACAATGATTTCAAAGTCATAACCTGAAAAGACTTTATTTATAAAATCCCTGCAGGATATGTCCCCTTTTATGAATGTAAAGTTTTCATGTTCTAAATTTTTAAGCCTGTCGAGTTTTAAATTTACGTCGTAGTAGTCATTCAAATTGTCAATGCCTAAAACCTTATATCCTTTACTTAACAAAAGCTTGGAAAAATGAAAGCCGATAAATCCCGCGCACCCTGTGATTAAAATGGGTATATCTTTTCTAATCTCCATATTACAACAATCTTTCTGCCGGCATCCTACCAACGGAATAGTATTCAATTCCCGCTTCTTTCATGGCTTTTACAGGATAAAGGTTTCTTCCGTCATATACTAAAGGAGTGCGCATGAGGGCTTTATATTCACCAGGCTTAATGTTTTTAATTTCCTGCCATTCGGTAAACACGAAACAAACATTTGCGGACTTTAGCGCCTCTTTGTAGTCCGCGCAGAAGGTTAGCGACCCGTTTTTTTGCCTGCCTTCCTTATAGATTTTTTTGAAATTTTCCAACCCAACAGGGTCATAGACGTATACATCTGCGCCGTTTTCCAAAAGAAGAGGGATATTTTCTAAGGCCGGGGCTTCCCTCAAATCGTCGGTCCCCGCTTTAAAAGTCAATCCCAACACTGCCACTTTTAAGCCTTCAAAGGTAATAAGGCGGTTTTTAGCTTTTTTAAAGAGTATGGTTTTTTGGTCGGAATTCACTTCTATCGCGGCTTTTACGGTTTTTAGCTCATAGCCGTGCTGTTTTGCAAGGTAAAATAACGCCTTTGTGTCCTTGGGAAAACATGACCCGCCAAAACCCACCCCTGCGTTTAGGTGGCGCTTTCCAATCCTTTCGTCATAGCTCATGCCGAGGGCAACTTCTTCAATATCAGCCCCCACCAGTTCGCACAAATTTGCGATATCGTTCATATATGAAATTTTTAAAGCCAGAAAGTCGTTTGAAGCGTATTTAATCATTTCGGCGGACCGCCTTGAAACGGAAACGATGGGAAGGTTGAAGGGCTTATATATTTCTAAAAGCTTTTCTTCCGCCCATTTTGAGTTTGTGCCAATAACTATTCTTGCGGCGTGCAAGGTGTCGTGGACCGCGGAGCCCTGCGCCAAAAATTCAGGGTTTGACGCCACTTCAACTTTGACGTCATTAATTAGGAAATCCTTTATAAACTGCTCCACCTTGTCGTTGGTCCCGACGGGAACGGTGGATTTTACCACAACCAGGCAGTCCTTTACAATGGATTCGGCGATTTGGCGCGCAACTTTTGCGATGTAGTTTAAATTAGCCGAGCCGTCCGGCATTTCCGGGGTTCCAACCCCTATAAAAATCACGTCGGCTTCGCTGTATGCTTTTTTGTAATCGGTGGTGAAAAAGAGCCTGTCCTTTTTTAAGTTTTCCTGCATTAATTCCTCTAATCCGTCCTCATAAATGGGGCTTTTACCCTGCTGCATAAGCTTTATTTTTTCCTCGTCAATATCCACGCAGGTCACCGTATGGCCCACATGGGCAAAGCACACAGCCGCAACAAGGCCAACATATCCCGTGCCAGCCACAGCTATTTTAGTCATACAATCAATCCTTCCTCGCTTTATTATTCATTTGGGAACTGTTGTTATTATAACATATTCGTATTTTAGATTAAACTTTAAAAAGCAATCTTTATAAAAATAATTAAATTTACACAGGACCAGCTAGAATATTTTGGTAAATATAAATAAAATATAGAAGGATTTAATTTTAAAATTTTGAAAGATTATAGAAAATTATAGAAAAATAAAAAAATATATGATAAAATTGAAAAACATATGATAAAATTAAAAATGATAATATGAAAAATGATAACATGCAAAATTCAAGAAACAGGAAAAACAAATAAAACATTGTGACGTTGACGCCGAAAATATTTATGAGTATAATAATATAATAATTAGGATGCTTATAAAAAGTAAAATTTTACCTGGCGCTAATAAAAAAGGATGTGGTGCGGTAATGAAAGTATCGAAGATTTTGTTAACTGCGCTGATAATTGTGCTGGTTTTTGTCTTGCCCATCTACGATGCTTTCTTTCACGGGAAAGCCGAAGTGTTGGGCGTGGAAATTACAAAAGTTGAAGTTGGGGAAGATAAGGTATACATTGAAGGACAGCTTACAAATGAAATAATGGCGGTGTTAAATTACTATCCTGAAAAAGTAGGTAATGATTTGTACATCACCATTTACAGGGTGAGAAGATCCCCGATACATAAAGATAATAAAATTAAAATACTGCAGTATGGGGATTTTTCAAACCTGGAAAACATCTACTTAAAAAACAGGGTGTCAACGCGTCAGATTTGGAATCATGAAAAAGAATTGATAAGACAACAGGGGTTGACGATAAACGTATTTGACAGCTTTAAAGTCAATTAATGGGGCTTTTTGCTTACTTGCTATTGATTAGAAAGCCCCAATCAAAAAAGCCAAAATCCCTTTGGCCTAAAAGCTTTCACGCAAAAAGAGAGGATTTTTTCCTCTCTTTTTTGTATATTAGCATATAATTGCTAATAATATTGACGAAAAATTTGCCAAGTGGTAAAATCTCTTTAATCAAAAGGAACATTTGGAGGCATAATATGAGGGCGTTGGTGATTTCTGATACCCACGGGGATATAAAAAACGCCAAAAGCGCAATAAAACTCACGTCCCCCGATGTGATTTTTCATCTTGGGGATTTGGTGAGGGACGCAATAAAGCTAAAAGAGGAGTTTTCCCATATTCCAATACATTATGTTAAGGGAAACAATGATTTTTCCCTAGCCCCGGCAGAACAGGTTGTGGATTTTGGCGGCTATAAGATATACCTTTGCCACGGGCACCAGTTTGACGTGCATTATACCCTAAACCGCCTGATGTACAGGGCACAGGAAAAAGGAGCCCACGCGGTGCTTTTCGGCCACACCCACAGGTCCTTTTATGAAACTTATGAGGACATTATATTCTTAAACCCGGGAAGCCCGTCAAGGCCTAGGGATTATGCGCCAAGCGCCGGGGTTTTGGAGATTGAAAAAAATAAACTTAAAGCCATGATTTTTAAACTAATGTAGGGGGAAAGATATATGCTTTTTGCCATAGACGTAGGGAATACCAACATTGTAATGGGTGCGTTTAAAGACGGCTCATTATACAAAAGCTTTAGGATTGCCACATCCACAGAGCGCACCCGTGATGAGTACGGCATGATTTTTTTGCAGCTTTTGTCCTATAACAATATAAAAGCCGAGGAAATAAAAGGGGTTATCATTTCTTCCGTTGTGCCGCCGGTTATGTATTCTTTGGTCAGGGCGGTGGAAAAATACATGCGCGTTGACCCAGTTATAGTAACTAAAGATATTATAAAAGATATTAACATTTTATACGACAACCCCGGTGAAGTGGGGGCGGATAGATTGGTTAACGCTTTTGCGGCCATTAAAAAATACGGCGGCCCGTTGATTATAATTGATTTTGGGACCGCTACCACTTTTTGCGCGGTTGACGGGCGCAATAACTATCTTGGCGGGGCAATCTGCCCGGGGGTAAAAATTTCATTGGACGCCCTTTTTACAAAGACCGCGAAGCTTCCCAGGATTGAAATCAGCAAACCGGAGAGGGTAATCGGCAAAAGCACCGTTGCCAGCATGCAATCGGGGGTGTTTTTCGGCTATTTGGGGCAAATTGAGTATTTGGTGGATAAGCTAAAGGATGAAATGCGGGAAGAAAATATAAAAGTTATAGCCACAGGCGGCCTTTCCAGGATGTTTTACGAGGTTTCAGAAAAAATTGACCACTTTGAGCCAAACCTTACATTGGAAGGCCTGAAATATATATATGAAAGTTATGCGGGGGATAGGTAATGGAAATTATTATTAAACAAAGCGTAAAGCCTGAGGGGAATATGTTGAAAAATTACCTGCTAGTCCTTTTAGGGGTGCTTATTGCAGGGTTTTTGCTAGTTTTGGTTAAATCCTTCCCATACCCGCATATTTTCCAGCTTGTCATAATTTTGGCGGCGGCAAGGTACATTCACCACATTATGATGAGCGATTTGGTAACCTATGACTACACCCTTACAAAGCAGTGCCTTTATATTGAACGCAGCCAGGGGGTGTTAAACCCTGTTTTGGAGGCAATAACCCTTGAGGACATTTTGGAGGTTAAAAAGAAAAGCGGCAACACTTATATAAGGAAAAAATACGGTAAAAGCAATAATATGTATATCCTGGTCCACAAAGGCGGCAAATTTGCCTTTTCCCCAAGTGAAGAGTTTTTAAAAAAGCTGGAAGAACAGATGAAAAACAAGGATTAATACATATTAAAAACGCAATTTTAAAAGCCTGTGATAGGGATAAAATCCCTGTCTTTTTACAGAGAGGTTTTTGTGGGTATTCAGATGTTAGAAGATTTTAAAATCAGGTTTGCCCAAATTGAAGATGTGCCCTTGATTTTGGAATTTATTAAGGAACTTGCGGATTATGAAAAAATGCTGGATGAGGTAACCGCGACGGAAGAAATCTTAGAAAAATCCCTTTTTGAGAGAAAAAGGGCGGAAGTGATTATAGGTGAATATAAAGGAACGCCTGTCTCCTTTGCGCTTTTTTTTCCACAACTTTTCAACTTTTTTAGGAAAAGAGGGCATTTACTTAGAAGATTTATATGTAAAACCCCATATGCGGGGAAAAGGCATAGGGAAGATGATGCTTTCATTCCTAGCGAAGCTTTGTATTGAAAGAAATTGCGGAAGGCTTGAATGGTGGTGTTTGGACTGGAACACCCCCTCCATCGGGTTTTATAAAAAAATGGGGGCGGTGGCCATGGATGAATGGACTGTATACAGGGTAGCGGGGGACGCGCTGGTAAAACTGGCGGAAAAATTTGATGAATGATATTTATAAGCTAAAAATTTCATAACCTGCGCTACAAAATTAAAAGCCCAATGAGAATTCATTGGGCTTTGTTTTTTATTTGATAAGCCTTAATACCAAATCAAATATTGGCGGCATGAATATTGCGGGAAGAAGGTTTCCCACCTTAAGCTTTGAAATATTTAGCATATTTAACCCAATGCAGAAAATCAGCATTGAGCCCACCAACGACATTTGGGCGATTACCGCGTCGGTTAAAAACGGGGCTATGAACGCGGCAAGGAAAGTTATCAATCCTTGGTAAATTCCAACGGGAAAGATGGAAAACATTACCCCTATCCCCAGCGTGGAGGAAAAAATCATGGAAGAAATGCCGTCAAGCGTTGCTTTTGCGATTAAAGTGTCGGGGTTGTGGCTTATACCATCTTCCAAAGAGCCAACAATTGCCATGGCGCCTACGCAGAAAACCAAAGTCGCGGTAACAAAGCCCTGGGCAAAACTTCCCGAGAAAGAAAGCTTTTGCTCAAATTTTTTCGCGAAGCTGTCAAGGTGCGCCTCAATATCAATGATTTCACCAACCGCTCCGCCTATTACCAAGGATAAAATTAATGTCAGGGTATATTGGGAGTCGAGTTTAAAATTGTTGTTTATATCAACAAAAACATTTGACCTGATTGCCCCGGAAAGGCCTATTAATATAACCGCCAATCCCACCCCTTGGATTACGGTGTCTTTAACTTTTTGTGGGATGAGCTTATTAAAGAAAACTCCAATGAGTGAACCTAGAAAAATTGTTGCAATATTTACTAAAGTCCCTATTCCTGGCATGACAAACCTTCTTTACTTATTATTTTTTTCTTTTTGTTTTCTTTCCAAATAAAGCTTTTGGGTTTTTTCAAAGTCCGCGATATCTTCGGGGTCTTCCACAATGACTTTTGGAACCGGTGTGGGTTTTCCTTCGCTGTCCAACGCAACGTAAGTTATATAAGCCTTATTTGATAACACTTTTGTCCCGGTAATCATGTTTTCGGCATAAACCTTTACGCGCACCTGTATGGAAGTCCTGCCGGTCCAGATAACTTTTGCGCAAAGGGTCACCAAATCCCCCATTTTTATGGGATGGCGGAAATCCATATGGTCCATGGCGGCGGTGGCCACAATATGGCCCGCGTGTTTTGTGGCGGCAATGGCGCCTACCACGTCAATTGAGTGCATGAGCCGCCCGCCCATGAGATTTCCCAATAAATTCGTGTCATTAGGCAAAACCAGTTCGCTTCTTTCCACTATGGATAAATCGGCGTGTTTTTCCATACAAATTCCCCTTTAGCTAACGCTTGAACTCCATTTTCCGCATTTATCGCCCCACATGGCAATGGGCCGCCCATTTGAGGACACTTTTATAACTTCGCATAAATTGGAACAGCCCGAACATTCAAAGCTTGTGGGCGTAAAGTCCAGATTTATCAAATCAAAACTGCGGAACTTGGTGTTTTGGCCGGTTAGTTCCATATGGCGCTTTGCGATTAGCGCAACCCCCACCGCGCCCATAACGTCAAAGTATTTCGGGATTATGATTTCATGGCCGACTTCTTTTTCAAAAGCCCTCACAATCCCGCGATTGGCGGCAACCCCGCCTTGGAACACGAAGGGGGGCTCTAAGGTTTTTCCCCTTCCCAGATTGTTTATGTAGTTTCTAACTAACGCTTCGCAAAGCCCGTTTATAATATCCGCCTTTGAAAAGCCGTACTGCTGTTTTGCGATCATGTCTGACTCCGCAAACACAGTGCAGCGTCCCGCAATGCGGCACGGGTTTTTGCTTTGCAAAGCCAGTTCCCCGAACTCTTGAATGGGAACACCCAGGCGTTCCGCCTGGTGGTCCAGAAATGACCCCGTTCCCGCGGCGCATACCGTGTTCATGGAAAAATCCACAACCATTCCGTCTTTAATTAAAATTATTTTTGAGTCCTGCCCACCGATTTCAAAAATAGTCCGGACATCTTTATGGAAATAAACGGTCGCGGTGGCGTGGGACGTGATTTCGTTTTTGACAACGTCCGCCCCTATCATTAAAGCCACAAGCTGCCTGCCGCTGCCTGTGGTGCCAACCCCGCAAACGTTATAGCCCCTGTTTTTGATGTTTTCATAAAGGTCGGAAAAGCCCCGTTTCACGGCTTCAATTGGCTGGCCGTTTGTGCGGATATATTTGCTGAACAAGACTTCCCCGGCTTCGTCGATTGCAACCACGTTTGTGCTCACAGAGCCAACGTCAACGCCAAGATAAATGTTCATATTGGCAACATCCCTCTTTTTACGAAAATTAATCCAAAAACGAGTCAATATAAATTTTAACACTTTCAGCTACTTTAGTCAATTGGTTTTCAAAGTTCGCATAACCATAAATAAAATTAAAACGACCATTACAAAAAAATATATGATTGCTATTGACAATCAAATGACCATGTGATATAATGGGGGGCACAAGAATCGAAAGAGGTTGTGTTATGAAACTGGACCGTTTGCCTGGAACAACAATAGAAATAGATTTTATGAAGGATTTTTCCGCCAAAGAAATCATTGAGCCGATTTTTTTGGCAGGGGGCCTTGTTTTGTCCCAAGTGGCCCAGCTTACGGGCTTAAACCCCCATGTGGTTCAAAACTGGGTCAAGCGCAAATTCGTAAGCCCCCCTGTTTCAAAAAAGTACTCAAAAGACCAGTTCTGCAGGATTGTTATCATAAATTTGTTAAAGGACAGCCTTCTTTTGGAAAGCATTTCAAAACTAATCTCCTATGTAAACGGAAGGCTTGACGATACCGCCGACGATATAATTTGCGACTCATTGCTTTATTACTATTTTACCGACGTAATCAAGGAAATTTCAAAGGAGCATGGGTTTGACTTGATAAATTTGGATGATGTCATTAAAAAAGTTTTACAAAACGAGGAGTTAAAACACGAACACAAAAACAAGGTTTTTCAGGTTCTCAAGATAATGGCCGTCGCATATGTTTCAGCAAGGCTTAAAAATTTAGCGGATATTTACATTGAAGGCTTGGATATAATGGAGGGGATTTAAAATGATTGGCTGGTGGGAGAATTTAACGCTTTTAGAAAAAGTCTTTGCCACCTTTGCTGTGCCCGCCACAGTGATTTTGGCAATGCAGACCATACTTTTGATTTTCGGGCTTTCGGGGTTTTCGGACGCCGACTCGGATTTTGACGCCGACGGCTCTATTGACGCGGACTTTGACACAGATTTTGATTTTGACGGGGATTTTGACACGGATACCGGCGGCGTTTTTGACGGCGGCGCTGACGGCACGGGTTTTGACGCTGAGGATTTAAGCGGGCTTAGGCTTTTTTCCCTCCGAGGGTTTGTGGCCTTTTTCTCAGTTTTTGGCTGGACGGGAATAGTGCTGTCAAAAAGCGGGCTGGGCGGTGCGCTGTCAACATTTTTGGCATTTTTGGCGGGGCTTGCGATTATGTTTGTTTTAGCCCTGTTCATTATGTGGGCTCAAAAACTTGAAAGCAAAGGGAACTTAAAAAGCCAAAACGCCATAGGTAAAAGCGCGAGCGTCTATTTAAAAATCCCGCCCAAAAGAAGCGGCGCAGGAAAAGTTACACTCCTTTTGCAGGAGAGGTTTGTGGAAATGGAGGCAATTACCGACGAGGAAGAAGAAATTCCCACGGGCAAGGAGGTGCTGGTGGTAGGTGTAACCAACAGGGGCGCATGCATTGTAAAAAGAAAATAAAAGGGGGTAAATTAATTGGAACATCTGATTTTAGTAACAGTTATCGCAGTGATTTTGTTTTCCATGGTTTTGGTGTTTTTAAGCAGGTATAAAAAGTGCCCGTCGGACAAAATTTTAGTAATTTACGGTAAAGTTGGCCAAGGCAAAGACGGGACACAGCGTAGCGCGAAGTGTATCCACGGGGGCGCGGCCTTTATCTGGCCCGTAATCCAGGATTATGCCTTTTTGGATTTGACGCCCATATCCTTAAGCGTTGACCTTACTAACGCCCTATCACACCAGAACATAAGGATAGACGTTCCTTCCCGTTTTACGGTGGGCATATCAACGGAAGAAGGGATAATGCAAAACGCGGCGGAAAGGCTTTTGGGGCTTAAGCAGTCCGAAATCCAGGACTTGGCAAGGGACATCATCTTTGGGCAGCTAAGGCTTGTTATTGCCACCATGGACATTGAGGAAAT
>JAAYMJ010000230.1 GCA_012521455.1 Clostridiaceae bacterium | reverse complement strand
TATCCGGTGAATCAAGGGATGCAGGCGGCGAAATCATCATCTGGACACCAACCGGCAACGACAACCAAAAATGGAATCTTGTTAAGACAAAGGACGGTAAATACCTAATCCAGTCCAAGATGAGCCAGCTATACCTAATGAGCACCGACAGGGCTGTTGTTCAACATACAGAAAGCAACGCATTCAAGTGGACATTGGAAGCTGTGAAATAATAAGTAGTTAAAAATAAAAAATATGCACCCTGCCCAGGGTGCATATTTTTTTATTTTTGTCATTTTAAAAAATAATTGAATTTTCTTAAAATTCTATTGACTAAAAAATACTTTATGTTAAACTAACCCTAAAGAAAACATAACAGGAGGCAGGATAATGAAAAAAAGTTTGTGTATACACCGCCAAAAAACGGCATGCCTGAGTGGAACAATAACCCGGAGATTTTCGAGGTTAACAGGCTTAGGCCCCATGCAACCCTCTCCCCGTATAATAGGGAGGAAGACGCGCTTTACTTTAAAGAATGTGAAAATATAATGTCTTTAAACGGGACATGGAAGTTTAAGCTGTCAAACAATCCCGATTCAAGGCCAAAGGATTTTTACAAATTAGGTTTTGACGAATCCGGTTTTACCGAGATTAAGGTGCCTTCTAACTGGCAGTTTCAGGGCTTTGACTATCCCCAATACACCAATGTGAGGTACCCGTGGGTGGTTAGGGAGCCGAATTTAAAGCCCCCATACGCGCCAACGGGATACAACCCGGTGGGCTCATATATTACATACTTCACATTGCCCAAAAACTATAAGATGGGGGACCCTGTGATACTTCATTTCGCGGGGGTGGAATCCGCCTTTTATGTTTGGGTAAACGGGGATTTTGTTGGATATAGCGAAGATACATTTACACAAAGCGAATTTGACATAACCCCGTATTTAGTTGAAGGGGAAAACAAATTGGCGGTTGAGGTGTACCGTTGGTGCGACGCAAGCTGGCTTGAGGACCAGGACTTTTGGAGGCTTGCGGGGATTTTCAGGGACGTATTTTTAATGTTTACCCCAAAGGTGCACATCTATGACTTTTTCGCAAGGTGCGACCTTGATGAAAAATACGAAGACGCCATATTGAAAGTGGATGTTACGGTTTCCAACTATGACAATGAGTTAAAGAATGTTAAACTAAAGGCACGGCTTTTTGATAGAGATAAAAAAGAAGTTATTGACACAATTTACAAGGATGTTTCATTGGATGGCAGCGACTTTACGGATTTAAAAATATCCGCTTTTGTGAAAAACCCGGAAAAATGGAGCGCGGAAAAGCCAAACCTGTATACCCTTGTGCTTGCTCTAGAAGATGAAGCGGGGAATGTGTTTGAGGCAGTAAGCGCGAAAATCGGGTTTAGGAAATTTGAAATTAAAGACGGGCTAATGCAGATAAACGGCAAACGCATAGTATTCAAAGGCGTAAACCGCCATGAGTTTACCTGCGACAACGGCCGCGCTATCACAAAAGAGGAAATGATAAAGAGTATTCTTTTAATGAAACAGCACAACATCAACGCGGTAAGAACCAGCCATTATCCAAACCAGACCTTGTGGTATGATTTGTGCGATGAATACGGCCTTTATGTAATAGATGAGACAAACCTTGAAACCCATGGCACATGGCGCTACGGGCAAAAGGGCTTGGAGGAAACAATCCCCGCAAGCCGCCCCGAATGGGAAGGAGCGGTGCTTGACAGGGTTAACTCCATGCTTCACAGGGACAAAAACCACCCATGCGTTGTAATCTGGTCGTTGGGTAATGAGTCCTTCGGCGGCGAAAACTTCATAAAGATGAAAAACCTCATAAAGGCGTATGATGACACAAGGGTGGTTCACTATGAAGGGATTTGCCACTGCCGCGAATTTGAGGACGCCAGCGAAATTGAAAGCCAGATGTACACAAAAATCTGGGATATTGAAAGGTTTATTAACTGGCGTTCGGACAAACCCTTTATCCTTTGCGAATATTCCCACGCCATGGGGAATTCCTGCGGGGATTTGTATAAGTATTGGGAGTTATTTGACAAATACCCCGTTTTGCAGGGCGGGTTTATCTGGGACTGGATTGACCAGTCTATCAGAACCAAAAATCAAGACGGTGTAGAGTATTTGGCTTATGGCGGCGACTTTGCGCATTTAGGCGAGGACCAAAACGACGGGACTTTCTGCCAAAACGGCCTTGTATTTGGGGACCATCAGGTTTCCCCGAAATTAATTGAAGTTAAAAAGGTATACCAGAATGTCAAAATCTTTGAAGGGGATTTGGTAACCGGGGTATTTAAAATAAGAAATGATTTCCTATTTACAAACTTAAACGAATTTAAGCTAAAGTGGGAAATCTTAAAAGACGGGATTAGGACAGAGTCCGGTGAAATGACGGTTGATATTGAGCCGCTGGCGACAAAAAGGGTTGTAATTCCCTATGAAATTCCTGAAAAAGCAGAAGAAGAGTATATTTTAAATATAAGCTTTGTGACGACATCCGACACCCTGTGGGCAAAAGCGGGGCATGAGGTTGCCTATGAACAGTTCATCCTTCCCGTTGAAAGAATAGTAAAAGAAGAAAAGGCAAGCGGGGATGTGGAAGTAATAAACGGGGACAGCGTTATAGTAAAAGGAAGCGGGTTTACCGTTACATTTGACAAAAATACTGGTTTAATTTCAAGCTATAATTTCGCAGGGGAAGAAATGTTCAAAGAGCCGCCTGTACTTAACTTCTGGAGGGCGGCGACGGATAACGACAAGGGGAACAAGCTCCCCTCCCGCTGCGAGACATGGAAAGAGGCGGGCAAAAACGCTTCGGTTTCAAGTTTTGAAGTGGTAAAAGAAGATGGCTTTGCCCTAATTAAAGTTGAGTTTACCTTACCGACAAAGGAAAATGAGTCAAAGGTTTACTTAAATTACAAGGTTTCGGCTGACGGCAAAATCGACTTTGACTATACACTGGTTCCGGGCAAAAAACTTCCTGAAATTCCAGAAGTGGGAATGATGTTTATTTTGCCGAGGAAGTTTGAAAACTTGACTTTCTACGGTAAAGGGCCCCATGAAAACTACATTGACCGCGATAAGTCCGCAAGGGTCGGAATATACAGCGGCCTTGTAAAGGACCAGTTTGTGCCATACATCTCGCCCCAGGAATGCGGGAATAAAACCGGAGTAAGATGGGCGACCTTAAAGGATTCTTTAAACAAGGGATTGCTAATTAAGGGAAATCCCACTGTGGAACTAAACGCCCTACACTTTACCCCAAGCGAGGTTGAAAACAGCAAGCACCTATATGAACTGGTAAATGACGACAAAGTTGTGGTAAGGGTAAATTATAAGCAAATGGGCGTAGGCGGGGATGACTCATGGGGCGCTAAAACCCATTATGAATTTAACATCCACTCCTACATGACCCATAAATACTCTTTCAGCATACAGGGCGTAAAATAATAAAGATTGATATAAAATATTGACGATTTACACGCAAAGAATTTTGTTGTAAAATGTCAATACTGTCTCTTCATTTGGGGCAAAGTGCCGCTTTGCCCCAAATGTTAATATAAGAGTAAAAGGCATCAGGTTTTCCGGTTTTTGAAAAGGGGATGGAATATGAAAAAAGTTTTTGTTTTGGTAGTGGCAGCAATTTTGGTTTTTTCAACACTTCAGATAATTGCCCAAGACGGGGTTTCATTTAAAGATCTGGACAGTGTGCCCTGGGCAGAGGACGCGGTTTTGGAGCTGGTATCATTAGGTATCATAAAGGGCACATCTTCCGACACT
>JAAYMJ010000229.1 GCA_012521455.1 Clostridiaceae bacterium | reverse complement strand
TTTTTTATGGTTTTGCCCTTTAGTTTTTCTAAAAAATCTTTTGTTTCATCAAGCCCCTCTATCCCGCGGATAAAAATGCCGCCGATATCGCTTGCCGCGCTTCCCACATTGGTTATAGCGTTTTTTAAATTCACAATAAGGCCGCCGTCAATTTCTGATATCATGCCATCTAGAAGTCTTTTTGTATCCTTTGTCAGGGAAATAGCGTCATCCACCGGGGAGTTTAGGTTTTCAAATACCTTAGAGCTTTCTATTTTTAAAGAAATTCCCTCTAAATTATTGCCGATATTATCGAGCATGTTTATGACGGATTTTAGGTTTTGTGAAAAACCTTGAATTTTTAAATCTTTCATCCCATCAATCAAATTATTGGCATTGATTAAAATATCCCTTATTTCTTTTACCGACAATTTCAACGAGCGCAGCGTCTGGGATATGGCTATGCCGGTTTTATCCAAGGCCTTATTGATTATTTTAATGTCTTTATCTAAGTCAGCCACAAATTTTTTAACGCTGTTTAAAGATTTTTTCAAGCCATCAAGTTTTAAGCTTAAATTAGTCAAAAGATTATTCACATTCACATTAAGTTTAAGCGCGTCAATTGAAATGCTTTCCCCGTTTTGGATTTTTGCCTTTATCCCCTCAAGCAGTTTTACAACGCTTTTAAAATTTTCATTCCCGCCAAGCTTTTCAATTAACAGGTTAATTTTTGATAAAGCTTCATCTTTTGCCATGCTTTCAAGAGAGTTTGAAAAATCCAAAACTTCGTTTAAATTATGTTCGGTGTCTGACAACACTTTCTCAACTTTACTGTAAAGGATTTCTAAATCATCTTTTAAATTTTTAATTAAACTTTCCAAGTTCAATATTTTTATATCATCAAAAGAAATTGAATTTTTGGCTTTTATAATTGTGTCAACCGCTGATTCGATGTTTTTTAAATGTTCCTCCAAAGCGTTAATTTCTTCTTTGTATTCCACGGGCCTCATCATTTTTTAAAAAACCTGTTATACTATCCAAATCATCTTTTAAATTCTTTATCATTTCTGATAAAACACCCACCGATGATGAAAACACGGTAATTTTTTCTGAAATGTTTTGGGGGTCATAGAAATCCTTTATTCCGGAAAGTTCCTCCGAAACCCGGTTTGTGAGGTTTTTGGCGTCTTCCAGGCACGCTTTTATTTCCACCGCGGATTTTGCGGTTTTTTCATTGAGTTTTTTGCGTCTTCCCCCACTTTGTCCGTGTAATAAACTGCCTTTTCTAATACATTTTTTAAATATATTAAATCCTCATCCGCTTTGTCCAAAAAAACAATCCCGTCTTTGTCCGCCTTTTCGATTAAATTATTAACTCTTTTTGAAACATTAGGTAAATCCACGTCTACTAAATTCAAAAAATTTTGGAACTTTAAAATTGTGTCAATATTTTCGTCTATTTTATATCCCAAGGGGTTTAATATGTCAAAAACTTTTGACACCACTGCGGAAACAAACGATGAAGATATGGTCTTTTGCAAAGTAGTCGCGCCGCTGTCGGTCATTTTAGGCGCGATTGCATTAATTTTTTCGTTAACATAATACTCAAGCTCTGCCTTTTTGGGGGTTTCATCAAGAAGCGTTGCCATTTTAGCGGAAAAGTCGGAAGGTATTATGATAGTGGCGTAAACATCCCCGGATTTTGCTTTTTCAATCCCTTCCGCCCTGCTTTCAAAAAACGTCCAGCCAAGCTTTTTGTTTTCTTTAAGCTCGGCAACCAGCTCGTCCCCAATGTTTATGTTAATATCCCTGATTTTTGCCCCCTCATCCAGGTTTACGAGTCCTACCTTAATACCCCCGGTGCTACCGTAAGGGTCCCATGAAGCCAAAATATTTACCCACGCGTAAAGGCAAGGTAAAACCGCGACCCCTATGCTTACTGCCAGTGCCACATAGTTTTTGGCAAGTTTTTTAAATCCGATTGATAAATCCTAAAACAATTTTTCAAAAACATACCAACACCCGCCTTTTTTATCTTTTGAACAGTCAATAATTATACTACTTTTTTATAAAAGTGTAAATATTTATGTAAATATTTTATGTTAACTTTAAATTGACTATATTGTGCCAAAATGATATTTTATATGGGGGTGAAATTTTGAAGAAAAAATTAATAATATCAATTTCCATAATACTTTTAGCAGCCATATCCCTATCCTTATACAAAGGCTCAAAGGAATATGTGGCAATGTGTTTTTTTAACACCTGCCGTAAGCTTTCGGCCGAATTTTTTGATTTATCAAAAAGTGCAGGTTATAAAAAAACTCCCCAAAAGTTTTTCTTAAGTTCGGATAACTTTAATTTAAGCGTCATAAAAGAGGATAAAATAAATATAACCGTGAATGGCAAAAAGCATGAGGTTGTTGAAGAAGTATTGTTTAATTATGAGTATATAAAAGAATTTTACAATATTCTCAAAGTCAAAAAAGCAGGATTGGAAAATGTAACTTTGGGGAAAAATGATGTTGAATGCAAAATATATGATGTCATAATTTCAAAAGATGATTTCAAAAAGTTTTGCCAGGAGGTAAAAACCGATAAAACTTATGAGTACCTGAAATACAAGGTTTTAAAAA